>NZ_JAKJSQ010000091.1:0-11923 GCF_050337105.1 Aliivibrio kagoshimensis | reverse complement strand
CTATTTTTCTTGTTGAGTATTTATCTTGTTCAATCATTAACTCTAATGACTTACTAACCTTATGTTCAACTAGAAATACTTGGTAAATATTCCACCTTTCTACATCTTTAGTGAGTAATTGACCTTGAAAGTACAAGGCTATGTAATCTCTTAAGTGGGAATATACTTCGCTTAATTCTTTCTCAGTTTTACATTGAATGGCAAATATGTATATATTGTAATTTGATTCTTGTTTTTTCCAACATGACAAATTATCAAAGCAGAATTCTTGATCCATACCTTTGATACTATCAATAATATAGTCGGCATTAGTTAATTGCATCTTCAATAGCTCCTTTCAACTTTGATTTGGCATCCTCTATATTGTCACTCATAATCACTAAATCAGTTAACTGCCTAAGGCTAACAACTCCTGACTTAGGGCGGACTATATTAGGACCTGAGCCATCAGGCATACCTATATCATTAATCACATGTCTTGTATTTATTTTCTTGATCCCAAAATCGATAGAATTAGAATTAAACACAGTACAAACTGATCCTTTGATTTCTTCAGAGTTTCTTTGGTTGTGCAACACTTCAGACGCGACTGTTATAAAGCTTTCATGTTCAGTAAACATAAAATCAACACTCACTTTCAAATCCATGCTTTTCTTTCTATTTATAAAACCGAGAGTTTTAAAAAGAATTTCCAAACTTACATTTATGTTGACATCTTCAATATTTTCAAAGTTCCCGTCCAACATTTGAATATACGTAAGGAACTTGGTCCAGCCGACCCATAGCTCTTTGTCAACATTTCTATTATTTTTTAGGTAAGCTCTTATGTCCTCAAACGACTCCATCTTAGCAGGGTAAAACATATCGTTCGATTTTTTCTGAAGAATATAAAATGGGGAGTGCACGCTCAATGCCTTTTCGGATTTCTTCTCACAGGCCACTTTTAAAGTTTCAAACCCACTAAATGCTAAATGTTTATAATTACTGAAAGACTTGAGTTCATCATCAGAAAAAGACATACCACTTTCTTGGAGGAAATGGGCTGCTTTTTTAATGCTAATTGCACTTAAATAGCGTTCACTTTTAAATCTAATAAATGATAGTACTTGATTTTTTCCATTTACAACAGGCGAACCGGAAAATCCACTATAGTCTGAGTTTGTGTCAAATCCATCAACATTAATACTAACATCATGAATTGTAACGTCACTATCTTCGATATATCTCAAAACTTTACCAGATAGCGGTTCTCCTACTATCTCACCATCAAAATTACGTGGATAGCCGTAGATAGATATAATTTCATCTTTTATTATATCTGCATTTAGAAGCTCTAAAAAACAATCGTTTTCGCATATTTCATTTATTTCAATAATGGCGATATGAGCATGATCATCATGATAGATGCACTTAGCAATATGTGTATTTTCATCAAAATGCCAATTTGAAACTTCAATTTTTTTTTCTTCTTCAAAACTTTCATTAATCACATGTATCGCTGTTAATATCCAATTCGGGGATATGAAAAAACCAGTGCCAGACTTATCACCACAAGTAATCTTACACGTAGATTTTTTTAATAAACTATCAGTCAAGATATTTCAACCTCTGTTCCAACTTCTATATCGTAATTAAATCTATTTTTTAACTCTTCATTTTCCAAATCTTTTAGGTGTTCTAACTCGTAGTTAAAATGCAGAATTCTTTTTTCTAATCCAATCGGTAAACCTCTATTGATAATACATGCTATCGTTTCAATATCAGGATGGATATGTTTTGGGTGCTTTCCATTTGTAGAAAACAAGAATCTCTTGCTATCTATAAGTTTGAATAGATCCGGTGGGTTATTACGAAAACTTCCATGGTGAGAAATTTTAATTGCATCAAAATATATTGGTAATTCTTCTTTGTCTCTATAAATGTTATTGATCTCTCTCATTACATCTTCAGCGTAAGCATCTGCCAAAAAAAGAATTTTCTTGTTTTCGTTTTCTAAGATAAATGATATTGAGCCACCATTTCCAATGCTGTCGTCTTGTTTATATCCATGTCCTTCTGAGTAACGAACTATAGAGTCTATGGATAAACGACTGCTACTGCTAGACACGTTTTTTTCTTGAGGGGACGCGTACTCTTCAAGCTCTTTTATACATAGCTCGAAAGCATCATCGAAAATCTCATCGCTAGTAGGTGTTAGTCCAACTTTTCGAAGATCTGCTACAAATCTCTTTTCTTGTTTTTTTAAGTTAGCGGAGTTTGGTGTAAGTACTGTCAATTTTACATTGTTCGGAAGAGCTACTGAATCTGTACTTTCTACGCATATAGCTCTACCATCAGCATCAGTGTTCCACATATAGTTGTTTTTATAGACTTGACTCGCTAATCGTGACGCTTGAGCTGCGCTGATATTCCCTTCTTTTGTTCTAGAATTACTTTTGCTGGAGATATAAGCCTTGAGTCTTTTTTTTTGCACAGTAGATATATCTTCATCTGAACGATTAAAAAACTGTAAGTGACGATAACTATTCAGCCATACTTGGTCGATCTCTAGATGAACTGGAGAAGTAGACTCGCCGTTTTCTGCCAACAAAGTACAAGCACCTTGGATATGGTCAGAATCATAATGAGTAATGACGAGCCTATCAATTTTTTCATTTCCTAAAATACCCTTAATCTCTTTAAGAATATTTTTGTAGCAAAACCCTAGGTCAACCAATATATTAGTGCTTCTTTTCCCAGTTTCTGATACGCGTACCAATAGGCTATCACCATAGCCGGATTGGAACATATTCAACCTTATCATTTTGCACAACCTTGTTTCTATCCGCTAATGCATCGCGACAAAAATATATGAATATCATACCATTATCTAGGTTCATTTCCCCTTGTAAGATCATGTTTTATTTATATATAACCAACAATTATCCAAGTTATCTGTAAATCCATAAAAGAAAACTAAGGTTGATCTTGCTCAGTTGCCCGCTTAGCTGGTGTCCCTGCTTGCCTTGTCTTTCTGATTTAACCGTCTATTAATCTATTACGTAAAACTAGGCTCAATGTGCATTAGATTGCCTAGTTATCCTACGATAACTAGGCAAGACAAATATCTTGTTTTCAATGAATTGGTTTACGTATCATGTTCAAGCAATGCCTGTTTTTACATGAAAAGGTTTAAAGTAAAAGTAGGTCAGCCTCTCAACAGAGTTGTTGAAAGCCTATCCAACAACTCATAGCCATGTATTAATAATCAGTTCATTATTCTCTACAGATGTAATCTAACAGGCGAGTTGCGTTTCTTGCATCATAAAGTGCACGATGCTCTGTACCTTCAAAAGTGTATCGAACTTGTTTGAGGGCTCGGTTTAAACCAATCCATGGTCTATGCGGGTGACTTTTGATTATTATTTTTCAGATTGATAATCTCTGGGGGAGAGAAGACTGAATAGCCACCACTTCACTAGAGGTTATTGATAAAATCTGCTAGTGAAAAGTAATGACGGTAATTCGAGTAACGTTCCACCCTAAACTCGTCTTGGGGCAAAAATGCATTAGCTTACCCCTGCCGATTTGGTACGACTGTACTGCTACGGAAAATCTGATGAAGAATACATAAAAAAATGTAAGAAGCTCAATAAGTGATTTTTATTAATTGAGCATTAAACTACCAGGCTTAGATACCAGATATTGACACTTTATTCAATTACCCGTATATTATATAAGTAATTGTTTTTATTCGATTTGTTGATCTATTTTGAGTTATGACTTATCATTTCATTAGATGCTAATAGAGATGATGAAATGAAAAATAGACAGCAAATCACAGAAATAATTAGAGACGGATGGATAGATAGGTGGAAACTTGAAAATGAACGAAACCCGCATTATGTTTCATTCATCAAAACTCAAGATATAAAATCGCTAGGAAGTAAATCTCGTACTCCCGATTTTGCATCGCCAGGTCAAGATAGAGATCTGCTTTCAACCAATGAGCGTCATTTCTTCTATCGCTTACGATTTAGCAAAAAATTTGTTTCTATCAAAGAACAATTTCCGTTATTACCAATCGAGCGTGCAGTAGCAATTACTAACCAATTAAATCTTCGCTATCCAACCTATCCATATACCAGTAATGTTCGAGTAGTTATGACGAGTGACTTTTACTGTATTGCACTTAATGGTCAAGAAGTTGTTTACTCCATCAAAGACGAATTAGCACATGAAAAGCTCAGTGCTAAGAAACAACAAAATGTAGATAACAAACTTAGAATAGAGCAAGCTTTCTGGGAATCACAAGGGGTTAACTGGCACTTAATTAAAAGCCGTACTTTAAAAAATGTATTCACTCAAAATCTTGAACAGTTGTTTCCTGCTTATGAACTCAAATTACCACTATCGATGCTCTTATCGCGTTGGCTTAAATGTTTACAACAAGTTATTGAGCATAATCACTCTATAACGCTTCGAGATATTGTAGAGACTATCTCGCAAACATTATCTATTAGTTATCCTGACTCAGTATTTATGTTTCAGCACTGTGTTTGGCACAAGAAAATCCTTGCTGATTTAGATAAGCTATTACGGTTTGAGTGCTTAGCCTCTGAGTTTAACCTCCGAATTAACCCTGCTGATGTCTGAAAACTATATTCAACTAAATGACCTGCTTGTACCTATTGGGAATGAGCAACTATTTATTGATGCCCCTTATGTTGTCATTTTTATTGATGCACAAACAGATCGAGTATTTGCGATGAACATGCAGTTGAATAGAAAACCGATTCAACTTAGCTACCGATCGCTTCTGAGTTCACTGAAAAGTGGTGATATAAAAAAAGGCATATTGGAGCTTCCAGAGTACATGCTTCAATCTGATATTTTCGTAAGCCCTCAACAATTTGAAAAGCGTGACAATAAATTCTCAACTATTCAGCCAATTATTAGAAATTTAGAGCAGTTTTTAGTTTCTCGAAGCTATGGTAGCAACTTGATAGAACAGTGTTTAAATGTTGCAAACACCCTTAATTTAACTGCGAATAGAACTCAGGTTTATAACTGGTTGTATCGCTATTTTCGAGCAGGATGCAACATTAATGCATTTTTAAGAAAGCCTGGCACAGGTCGAGTGTCTAACAAAAATTATGCTAAGAAAACAGGACCAAAGAGAAGAAGTGGAACTGTTGGGCGCATGCGTAATAGCAAAGATGAAAAGAATATCCGCTCTATCGCAAATAAACATGTTAAATGTAAAACTCCAAAATCTTTCCGCAATGCATTTATCGAATATGAAGACCGCTTTGCAAGTGATCCCGTCGTCAACGCTATGACAGGCGAAATAACGGGATATCAACGTATATCTGAAGATAAACGCCTTTCAGAGCATCAATTTACTGCGTATTTAGCCGGCTATATTAATAATAATCGAGAAGCATTTACGGAGGCCCAAGGTAAAACGGATAAAGTTAATAAAGACCAAAAGGGCTTGAAGGGCAATGTAGAGGAGTTCTATGCAGAAGGGCCTGGTCATGTATACCAAATTGATGAGACCCCTCTATCCATCGAATTAGTAGATGAGTTTGATACTACAAGAACCAAAAGAATGGGCAGACCTACCTGTTATTCTGTCATTGATATGTTCTCACGTGCTTGGGTTGGATTAATCCTCACATTTTCTAAAGCATCTGCACATACTGCACGTGAAGTTATATTTGTCGCTTTTAGAAATAAGGAAAAATTTTGCGACGAAATCGGCGTTAAGCTAAGTGAGGCATGGGGAGTACATGGAAAGTGTCGAATAATTATTGTTGATAATGCTGAATTTAAAGCTGAGCTTGAACGTGCTCTTAGTAAAGATGCTCAAATAGAACAAGTTTATAATACAGAAGGAAATTCTCAGCAAAAAGGGTTAGTTGAGCGGAGACATAAATCTCTAGAAGACTTTCTATTTGGTTTGGTTCCTGGCGTAGGTAAAAAAAATATTGCTGACTACCTCAAAAGACACTTACGCAAAGATGCACTTATTAATATCCGAGAGCTATATCAAATACTTATCGATTTTATCACCAGATATAACAACTACTATCCATTAGAAGGACTCCCTATTTCTAAAGAGATGCGTAGGGATGGCGTGAAACAAATTCCTATGAACAAGTTCGAGTGGGGATTGAGAAATCGCCCTGGGTATCTAAAACCTGTCGATGAAAATGAGCTATACCTAAGTCTTTTAGAGGTAGGTGAAATAACAGCCCACCGTAGTTACTTATTTTTGCCAGGTAGATTCATTAATCGAAGAGGTAAAGCAAACTCATCTAAAGGTCTGAAATATGCTTGTAAATGGACTCAAGAAAATGGCATTCAAGATATTAAAACAGGCAGGAAAGCTCTGCCACGACTGCCTTGTCGTTTCATGCGTTATTCAATGTCTAAGATTTTTATTGAAACGCCCGATGGACTAAAAGTAGCAACACTGTGTGCTGAGGACAATTTATTGACTGAAATGTCAGATGAAAGCATTACATATCAAAAAAATGAACAAACAGTTCAAAATAATCAGCTCAAAGAAATACACGATGAAAAGCAGAGTGAAACTCGTATTAGTGCTCAGAATATCGTCGACTCAGCAAAATACCAACAACAGAAAATTAATGCCAATCAGGCGAATAGTCAGGATATATCAGCTAATAGAGAGGATGCGATTGAAGTTGAAATTGTAGCTTCCCAAAGGCAATTTAATCGTGCAACAGGAGGTGATACTGATAATCAAACTGAGCCTTCGGCTGTCAGTACTGATGAAAGTGAAGAAGTGGCGAGTGATGGGTTTTCTAATAACACAACATCAGCACTATTTGCTGCTAAACGAGCTGCAAATAAAAAAAAGAGAGGTAAGTAACTATGGGAGATTACGCTATTGCTAAATATATTTCTTCTACAAATACAGACTTTGAGGGGAATCCATTCATTGAAGCTCTTCCGCCCCGATTGAGTGTTAATGACTTTTGGGATGCAGTAGTTGATGAGGTTGAACTACCAGATAATCTAAGTAGCTTAGATGTGGAAACACTGGAACACAAAGCTGCAAACATAATGAAATCAGTTTTACCTACATCTCAATACTACGATGTTTACTGCGACTTTCTAAATGTTTTAAAAGAAGGCTATCAAGAACGCAATCCATTAAACGAAGATACTATACGTTGGCAAAATCAAATAGCTACCGCAGCATATATGCGCACGAGAACGACAGCACCAGCGATCAATTTTATTGGTTACAGCGGTTTAGGGAAGTCAACACTCTATGACGCTCTGTTAACTCTAATAGCCCCTGTCTTATTTCACCCTAAAAGTAGCCCATTAGGTCAAGACACTTACCAATTTGTTTATATTAAGATTAACGTTCCTGGCGAAGCTGATACTAAAAGTATATGTCTACTCATCGCTGCTGAAATAGATAAGGTGCTTGGCACTGATTATGCGAAACAATACCAGCGATTAACCCGAAAAATATGTGTAGCAAAGCTTATTACGCTTTGTTCTTCATTATTAATTGGTGTAATCATTCTCGATGAAATTCACAACATATGCTTTTCAGCTCCTAATGAAAGAAAAAATATTTTTACCCTATTTGACAGACTATCACACGACGCACGAGTTCCAACGATTAAAATTGGTACAAGTAAAGCAAATCGCTTATCTGAAAAAGAGTTCACTAATGCGCGGAGATTAGGTATTCCACACGACTGGAAAAATTTTCAAGCTAAAGATCCGGATTGGAAAAATCTTGTTGAGTATGCATGGGAATATCAACTGTTACCTCAGTTTGTAGAGCTTACCCCAGCTTTTGAAAAATTGGTTTATCAATTAACGCAAGGGATCCCTCATTGTCTTTTTTTTCTGGTTGAGCAAACAAATAAGTACTGCCTCCGTAATGGATTACCGAGCTTCACAGATAAGGTGTTGAGACATGTATTTGATACAAAATTTTCTATAATGAAACCCGCCATCTTGGCTTTAAAACACGGTAATGTTGAAGCATTTGATGACTTAATGGTTGGAGGGAATCGACTTGAAAAAAGTGTAAAAAAACATATCAAAGACTTACTTAAAGTTGCAGCTGAGCACAAACTAAAAGGTGAAGAAGCAAAATCTGTACTTGAGCAAATTGAACAATATTTACCAGAGTACAAGTTAACTAAAAATGAATCTGCAACCGTTAAACGCTTAGAAAAAGAATCTACTTTACTACCTTCTTGCATCACTGTGGATGAGCATGGCAATGAAGACTTGCCAATATGATTAGCCTTTTTGTTCAGCCTTTACCAAACGAGCATATATTTAGCTGGCTAGTCCGACTACATCAACGCTCAGGTTATGCACACTTCCTCTATTTTCAAAAGCAAATAGGTATTGAAGACCGCTTTCTACATGCAAATAAGGTATTTTCACTTACGAGTAAAAAACTAGTTTCGCTGCTTGATGATGCCAATAAAGCAATTGTTAATAATACTAGTGCATCTATCTGGATAATATCTCTAGAACGTGGGCAATTCCATCTAGGGGAATTTGTACACATGAACGAGCAACAATTGTTTGGCTTTGATACGAGCTGGCATAGCTGTAAGAAGTGCCGAGATGAAGACCTTAAAAACTATGGAACGAGTTACTGGCACAGCCAGCATCAACTACCAAGTGTATTTGAATGTTATAAGCATCATTTGACTTTAGAGCAGGCGCAAGAGTCGGTTAAAAACCTATATACAGAGGTGTTGCCCCATGATGTTTGCCAGTGGCAGAGTGTTATTAATAGAAGTCATAATGACCTAGATATATGGCAAGCATTTGTATTGATGATAAATGCCTTATCCCTACAGAACCCTCAAGTAATTTCAGAACTAAAGAAGAGAATAATTCAAACTTTAAATCTAGATACGCCGCTCTTGGCTGTGCGAAAAGCGAAATGTGAGCAACTAAACCCATCATTTGAAGCATCACTTGGCCCTGTTTTATTGTCTTACTTATTCCGAGATTACTCTCGACAAACGCTGCGAGGGAAAACAAATATCCTGGCATCTATGTTTGCCAACATTCACCAGACTAAGGGTGAAAGAAACCCTATCTATTGGATTGCATTAGCTTATTGGTTAAGACCTAAGCTTGGACTGTAGAGTGATCTATGCTATTTCCTAAACCTTTGCCCGACGAAACTGTTTTTAGCCTGCTTTGCCGTTTTCACTATTTAGCAGCCCATTCGAGTTTTCGTGAATACACACTACCGATGATCGGTGTTAATGGATCTAGACCAAGTAATGAATTTCCGTCATTTTTACCAGAACTGTCGCAAATATCAGGCATCGATTTACATTACTTAGTTAGCCGGATGACTGGTTTACATTATTACCAACCATTTATATCTGAAAAAAGGTATTCATACATATATCAAGGGTTAAAGTCTGGTCATACGAGTAATTTACAGTCTCATATTGGCATAGTAGCGAGTAGACTAACTTCTGGGCAGTACTTAAAGTATTGTCCCGAGTGTGCGCGGGAAGAATGCATACAGTATGGCATATCGTATTGGCATAAAATTCACCAACTGGTTGGAGTTACTGTATGCCCAAAACACCTCTGTCACTTACATCATTGCAAACGTACTACAGTAAGAACAATATTGCCTATGGGTGAAGGTGGTATTGAGTTAGGAGGAGCAGAAGAGTGTCAATTAAGCCAGATAATCTCTGATGAATTTCTAGACACCCCTACTGCTTTGACGTTAACAGATATTTATTCTCTATATCATCAGCAATTGCGAGAGCTGGGATTTAAAACCCACTGCGGGCACATCAGGCAGAGGTTGTTTAAAATTTTTTTAAACAAGAAATTAAATATGCTGACGCCATATTCAACTGCATTTCAGTTTTTAGCTTCACAGATACAGAAAGGGCAATATCCAGAATGCATGTTTTATCAGCCTAATGCGATGCATCATCCCGTCAAACATTACTTTCTTATTTACGCTCTCTTTGGAGATTGGTTTAAGTTCACCCACTGCACACTTAAAGAACCCCCTGTGATACTAAAAGCAAAACAAATTACGGACTGTTCTGATAAATGGGAGGCTGCGTTAAGCCGTGTAAAGAGCGGTGAAAGTCTTCGGTCTGTCGCATCTCAGTACTCAACAACTGTAAATACTTTAAAAATAAAGGCTCAACGAGTTGGTATTCAGGTAAATACTAGGCCATCTAAAATATTTAAAAGTGAAGAGCGTTTCATCTGGCGAAGGCTGTTGGTTGGAGAAAAAACACAAAAAATTGCAACACATCTAAATGTCTCTGTTGGTGCGATTGAAAAGGTGCTTAATAAACATCCGAAGTTGAAGTTGTTGAGAAAACGAATTTGGTATTTATCTACTTTTAGACGCCATAAAAAGCAACTTGCTTATTACCAACAACGTCACAGCAATGCTACGCGTAATCATATAAAGCAAGGTGCAAATGCAAGCTATATGTGGTTATACAAACATGAAAAACAGTGGTTATACGACCACCTTCCCCCAGAAATCCCAAGGAAAATCAGGTACAAAAAGGAAAAATCATGATTACAAAAATTAAAAGCTGGTTCATTATCGATGTCTATAAAGATGCATCAATAACAGAGTTGATTGGAAAGGCCCTGTCGGGAATAGTTATCAGCGATGAGCTAGGCAGATTTGAGCATAATGAGCACATTTGTACAGCTAACATAAACAACATCGATGAGGAATGTACAGCGGTCACTACAACTACTGGTCAGACATACGCTCTCATTGGAGCAGGCGAACTAATAGAAATGACTCAGAGCCAATTCGGTCTATTAGTTAGAATTGGCTCAATGCATAAATATAAAAGACTTATAGAAAAGCTGCAACTTGATGGAAAAGACTTAGTTTCAGAGGTTCTTCCTGAGTCACTCTTTAAAGAAATAGAGCGTGATAGAGCGAGTGGAAAACTGAATGACTTAGTGTTTAATAACAAAAAGTCGCAGTTTTAACTAAAGTTGCTCATGAGCTCACTGATTGAATATGTCAGTGAGTAACACTCATATTTAACTACCTTAATAGGAAAATACCTATCTTAAAGGATGGTTAAAAACGCATCTGTCGCTGAGGTCTTTCCGCTATTATTTGCCCCTACGAAAAGCGTCTGCTCCTTCGAAAACTCTACACGACAACGCTTCAACTTCCGAAGGTTTTGAATGTCTACAACGCTAATTTTCAAGAATTTTTCACCAGATGAGCAATAAACAATTATCTTAATATCACATTGAACATCTGATGTTGATCTAAGCGGCAGAAACGCTCAGTAATTAGCTCATTTATTGTTCAAACTTACACAATCTCGATAGAACGCACCCTTACAATCCTGAAACAATCTTACCTTCTCCTCCGCTGTTAAAACAAAGAGGACAACAAGCTCCTTAGCATCGCTGTTAACCAGTAAAGACCTCAACCAAAACGTCTCATTACACTCCAACGAGGCGAGCACGTCAGCCCCCTCAAAGATGACAAGTGTTTTGCGTCTACATTGTTCCAAAGTAGCAACTAGCTCTCTATTCTCTTCTGCTGCGAAAGCAGTTTGGGGGGATTCATAGTCATTAAAGTTCAGGTTAAATACATCTATGTCTCTACGCTTGGCTTGGTCTCTACACATATCCAGATAACCCACAGCCATGCGCTCAGATATTAGTGAGCAGATGGTGAGCTCTAGCTCCCATGCCGTACTGATAAATCTTTCTGCACTAACCATAACGAGGCCCACAACGATTAATACTTCTAAGAGTAGTTACTTTAAAGAAGATAGCTAACTCTGTCTAATATAAGCAACCAGACCAATAAAAACGTATGTTTTATTAGTTATTTTTGAAAAATGGACAAAAATGTACGATAAGAGTATAAATT
>NZ_JAKJSQ010000090.1:0-12018 GCF_050337105.1 Aliivibrio kagoshimensis | reverse complement strand
ATGTTTGATCATTAAGAAATAGTAATCAATAAGCAGACTTAATCCCCAATAAACTGATTTAACGCAATATAACTGGTCTGAATATAGGCAAAATGAGGACAATTCTAATAACATAAGACTGTCCCTATGAAAAATTTAGTAAATCGTTTTTTAAATTATGTTGCTATTGATACTCAATCTGACTCAGAAAACCCAAGCTGTCCGAGTTCTTCAGGGCAGCTGATTCTCGCAGAACAAATCAAACAAGATCTGCTTAGCATCGGGTTAAGTGATGTCTCTCTTGATGAGAATGGCTACATCATGGCCAAGCTCCCTTCAAATGTTGATTATGACGTTCCCGCTATCGGCTTTGTTGCACATATGGATACCGCTCCAGATGCTTCAGGCAAAAATGTAAACCCTCAGTTTATTGAAAATTACCAAGGTGGTGACATCGCACTAGGTAATGGTGATGAAGTGCTGTCACCAATCGCGTTCCCAGATCTAAATGACCTGCATGGCCATACTCTTATCACTACGGATGGAACGACGCTTCTGGGCGCTGATAATAAGGCAGGTATCGCAGAGATCATCACCGCAATGATGACCTTAATTAGCACGCCTTCAATTGAACATGGTGATATCTGTATCTGCTTTACGCCTGATGAAGAGATTGCACGTGGCGCGGATAAGTTTGATGTCGAGAAATTTGGCGCGAAATGGGCTTACACGGTTGATGGCGGTCCATTAGGTGAGTTGGAATACGAAAACTTTAATGCCACAACAGCAACCGTTGTTTGTCACGGTGTCAATGTTCACCCAGGTACAGCAAAAGATAAACTAATTAACTCGATGACCATTGCTGCTAAGTTCATCACTATGATGCCAGCAGAGCAAACACCAGAATGCACCGACGGCTATGACGGGTTCTTTCATTTAGGTGATATGAAGTCTTCAGTCCCTAAAACAGAATTGACCTATTTAGTGCGTGATTTTGATGAGAATAATCAAGCTAAGCGTATTGAATTTATCCAATCTCTTGCTGACCAGCTAAATTCAGAGTTAGAGAAGGGTAGTGTTGAAGTCATCGTTGAAGAGAGCTATCGAAATATGCGTGAAAAAGTAGAACCCTTCCCACATATTATTGAAAATGCGAAACAAGCGATGATTGAGTGTAATATTGAACCTGATATTAAACCAATCCGTGGCGGTACTGATGGCGCGAGATTGTCGTTTAAAGGCTTACCATGTCCAAATCTATTTACTGGTGGTTATAACTTCCACGGTATTCATGAGTTTGCTTCAGTAGAAACAATGGAAAAGTCTGTTGAAGTTATTGTAAAATTAGCGGAACTTACAGCTAAACGTCAGAGATAACTCAGTGGTACTCACTTTTTCGACCGGTAAAATTATCGCTAACCATCACGAAGTCGTGATAAAAATGGCTGGCGATTCTAAAATTACCTTACAAGCTCAAACAGATGATATTACTTTGATTGGAAGCGCCAATGTTATTGTCGCAACTGGTTCTGGTATCAATTGGTCTGTGCATCTCGATAATCATCAACAAATTATCGAGTTGTCTGAAGTGTTTGGCGTGGCTATTAAATAGCCACGCTCTCTACGATTTACTGAACATTCATCACGTCTAACTGTAACGTAGGATCGAACTCAGCAACCTCTACGCCAGCGTCAACCGATTGTGGCATCTCTTCTTTATCGAAACCAATATCCCCACCATTTATCACGCCTGACTCTTTATTAATGCTTTTAAAGTCAAATAGGTCATGATCAGCCATGTGACTAGGAACAATATTTTGCATTGCGCGGAACATGGTCTCAATACGTCCAGGGAACTGTTTATCCCAATCATTGAGCATTTTTTTAATGTTTTGACGCTGCATATTAGGTTGAGAACCACATAAATTACATGGGATGATAGGGTAATCACTCAGCTCTGCATATTTAATGATCTCTTTCTCTTTACAGTAAGCTAGAGGGCGAATAACGACATGTTCGCCATTATCAGAAACCAGTTTCGGTGGCATTGATTTGATTTTTCCACCATGGAACATATTAAGAAAAAGGGTTTCGAGCATATCATCGCGATGATGACCAAGAGCAATTTTAGTTGCTCCGAGCTCTTTTGCTGTTCGATATAAAATGCCACGACGTAGACGAGAGCACAAAGAACAGGTTGTTTTACCTGGCTCTAATTTATCTTGAACAATCGAATAGGTATCTTCTTCAACAATCTTGTACTCAATTCCTAACTTATCAAGATAAGCTGGAAGAATATCTTCAGGGAAGCCTGGCTGTTTTTGGTCTAAATTAACCGCAACCAGTTCAAAGGAGATAGGGGCGCTCTTTTGCAAGCCTTGAAGAATCTCAAGCATGGTGAAACTGTCCTTACCCCCTGACAAGCAGACCATGATCTTGTCGCCATCTTCAATCATATTGAAGTCCGCAATCGCATTGCCTGTATTTCTACGAAGTTTCTTCTGCAACTTGGTATAGGTTACTTGTTGGGCTTTGGTTAGTTGTTCACTCATTACTCGATGTTCCACGTCAAAATTCTAGGTCGCCATTATAACCACGACGGATAAAATTGAAATAGCAGTAAGATGATCAACATGAAAAACGCGACCGGGGAGGTCGCGTTTGAGTCGAAAAGTTGAATTAGTTAATTTCTGGATCAAGTGGACTTAAAAAACCATCGGGCTTGAGGGCTAATACATCACAATTAAGCATATCAATTGTATGCTCAGCGGTGTTACCAATAAAGACCGCCGATAAACCAGTACGTCCAGTGGTGCCTAAAATCACTAAGTCAGCATCAAGCTTTTTCGCTACCTCAGATATCACATCTTCGGTAATGCCTTCTTCTACGTGCGTCTGTTCATCACAGATGCCATATTGCTGGCGAAGTGCTTTCATGGCCGTTAAGTGATGACCACGTACCGCATCAGAATAGGTACCAGGATCAAACTCTGGTATCTCAACAGTAATGTTCGCGGGGGTAGATGGGTAGGCATTGACCAAATGTGGCGTCGCATTGAGCATTTCACCAAAATAGATCGCTTCACTGACCATCTTCTGATTCAAAGAGTGGTGAGTTTCATTTTCAGACCCGACATGCACAGAAGCAACAATATTCCCATTAGGCTCCCAGTCATGATCTTTGACTAACAATACTGGCGTAGGGCATTTTCTGAGTAGATGCCAGTCGGTCGGAGTAAAAATCACAGATTCTAACGTGTCATGTTTATGCGTCGCTTTGATGAGGATGTCGTAATCACCTGCAAACACCTCTTCAATTATCGCTTCATAAGGTCTGTTGTGCCACGTAACTTTCACGGTTAACGAAATATCATCGGAAAGGTAAGGCTCGATAATATTATTCATGAGGTCTTCACGCTGCCCAATCACGCCTTGGCGCATGGCATCACGTTCGTCACCTGACAACATGGACGTCATCTCATAGGAAAAGTCATAGATGGTTAAGAAAAACACTATCTCAGAGGTAGAATGATCTTTCTTAGCCAGCTGTATCGCTCGAGCAAGAGCGGGCTGCTGTTCGCTGTTAATATCAGCAGCAACTAGAATTTTATTGTACCTATTCATCATGATCTCCTCATAAGTCTATGTATTAACTGTAGCTTATTAAGAGAGTGAGAGTGAGCAATATTGAAGTTATTAGTGGGATATTTGATACGGCTCAAACTTATGAGCCGTATTTGACAGGTTATTAGCTTTTAAAAAATGGCTTATGCACTTTCTGAAACACCAGCAAGCTCAGCAAGTGCAACATGGTTGATAATGCTAATGTACTTGCCTTTTACACTTAAAATTTCAGATTTTTGGAAACGACCAAGCAAGCGACTTATGGTTTCAACCGTTAATCCTAAGTAGTTGCCAATGTCTCCACGAGTCATGGTCAAGCGGAACTCTCGAGGTGAGAAGCCACGCTGGGAGAAACGTGTCGATAGGTTATAAAGGAAAGCGGCTAAACGCTCTTCTGCATTCTTCTTAGAAAGCAAAAGAATCATCTCTTGATCACCTTTAATTTCGCTACTCATCAGTCGCATGATCTGCTTACGCAATTTCGGCATTTTACCTGAGAGGTCGTCTAAGATCTCGTAAGGGATTTCACATACCATCGACGTCTCTAAAGCGTGTGCGAAACTCGGGTGAGAGCTATCATTAATCGCATCGAAACCAACAAGATCACCTGCTAAATGGAAGGCGGTAATCTGTTCATCACCTTGTTCAGTGATGGTGTAACTTTTAATGGTGCCAGAACGAATTGCAAACAATGATTTGAGTTCATCACCTGCTTTAAATAGTTCCTGACCTTTTTGGATCGGTTTTTTTCTTTCAATAATTTCGTCTAACTGATCAAGCTCCGATTCACTTAGAGTGAAAGGGATACATAATTGGCTGATACTGCAATCTTGACAGTGGATTGCGCAACCGCCTGACTGAATTCTTTTTATCGCTGGTTTGTCTGAAATCATGTCTCACGCTTAATTAACTTTGATTTAAGTCAATTTTAGCACTAAATTGACAAAAGATAATAGCTTTTAATATTGAATTTATTCCGAGTCTTCGCAATTATGATAATTGTGTGATCGTTGCATACATAACTTGTAGGCCATATCCAAACAAAAATAGAGACGCCGCTCTCTTGACGTAAAGGTTACTCGCGACCTGTTTAAAAGCATTAGCCGATGCACCGACTAACAGCATGGCAGGTAAGGTTCCCAGACCAAAGAACAGCATAGTCTGCATGCCAGCCATCGCACTACCAGATACCGCCGCCCAACTTAATGCCGAGTAGACAAGACCGCATGGAAGCCACCCCCATAACATCCCAAAAGGGAACGCCGTTACCGGAGATTTTAAGGGCAGAAGTGAGGATGCAACAGGAGAGAGGTAACGCCACAAATATTGACCGACTTTCTCGATATAGACTAAACCTTTCCACCATTGGCCAATATAGAGTGCCAGAAGGATCATCATCACAGCCGCCAACAAACGGAACCACAATAATGGTGATGTTAGGCCCGAGAAGCCAACAAGAGAAGAGAGCGCCCCTCCAATTATTGCGCCAGCACACATATAACTAAATAGGCGACCTAAATTGTAAGAGAGAAGAAATACCCAGCGCTTGAGTGTTGAGTTGCCATCTTCTTTTTGGCCAAAGGTAATGGCGGTCGCAATTCCACCGCACATTGCGAAACAGTGGCCAGCACCAAGCAGACCAACAACAAAGATTCCGAGTAGATCACTGTTCATTACGGTTTCTTCTCTTCACTTTTTGATGTGTTAGACTCATCGGTTTCATCAAAGAGAATATTGTGCCCTTGACGGTCAAGGTCTTCAAACTGTTCACTCTTCACTGCCCATATAAAAATTGCAGCCGCTAGGCAAACCAGCACAATCGCAATCGGAATTAATAGATATAAACTGGCCATTATTTTTTAATTAACCTTAATGAGTTGGTTACCACAATGATGGAGCTTGCTGACATACCGACAACGGCAATATATGGAGCAACGAGCCCCATAACCGCGAGTGGCAATACAATCAAATTATACCCTAAAGCCCATGCTAAATTCTGACGAATAGTACGTTTGGTTTGTAATGCCAACGTTCGAGCATCCAACAGCCGTGTCAGTTTATCACCAAGCAATACCATATCCGCTGACGCTTTGGCGACATCAGTGCCACCTCCCATTGCGATAGAAAGGTGAGCACCAGCCAACGTTGGCGCATCATTAATACCATCACCAACCATTAAGGTGACCGTTGAGTCATCCAAGCTTTGTAGGTAGGCTAATTTCCCCTCAGGAGAGACACCGGAAACCACAGTGTGAATGTTTAGCTGTTGCGCTACCTTTTCAACAGAGGCGCTGCAATCCCCCGTTAGCATGGTGGTTTCGATACCCACTTTTTTGAATTCAGAAATTAACTCTTGGCTTTCTGCTCTGATAGGGTCGTCGAGTTTGAACGCCGCAACTCTTACTCCTTCTTTTGATAGCCATACTTGGAAATCACTATCACTTTGTTGGTTATCAGTAAGTGCAAATTTAGATTTTCCTATTCGCCATTCACTACCTTCATATTGGCCCTTTAAACCAGATCCGATAACATTTTCAACGCTGTTCATAACTAGAGGTGTATCAATCAGGACTTTAAATGCGTTTGCAATAGGGTGATTAGCATGATTCTCCAAAGAGGCTGCTATCTGAATCACCTCCGATTCTGAATAGTGTTCGAAACAGCTAACATCAGTAATTTTGATGTTACCTTCAGTCAATGTACCTGTTTTATCGATCACTAACTGGTTCACTTTACACAGCGTCTCTAAAACGTGTCCACGACGAAGCATTAGCCCTAAACTCGCCAGCCTTGACGTAGAGCAGGTAATCGCTGTCGGGGTCGCTAATGATAGTGCACAAGGACACGTCGCAACCAATACTGACAACATAATCCAGAAAGCATCGTCTGGATTATATTGATGCCAATAAATCCAAGTTGCAGCGGATATAACCAGAATAACTGCGACAAAATAGCGTGCAACTTGATCCGCAATTTCAGCCACTTTAGGCTTGGTCATTTGCGCTTCATCTTGCAACCTAACAATATTAGAAATTAACGAGTTAGCTTTGCTATGCAACACCTTAATGGTCAGGTTGTTGTCGATATTAATCGTACCAGCGTAAACAGTATCATCTTTAATTTTCTTAACTGGCATCGCTTCACCAGTCAGCATGGATTCATCAATAGAGGTGGCTCCAGAGACAATCACTCCGTCAGCAGGAAAGTGTTCACCGGGTAATACAATCACCATGTCGTCTGTATCAAGTGTTCGTGCAGCCACTCGTTCACCGTTATCCAACGTTGCCATCACCGGCACTAACTTCATTAAGTTGGCGGTGATAGCGGCGGCTTTTCGTCTTGCTCTAAGCTCTAGGAATCGACCGAGCAATAAGAAGAAGGTAAACATTGCCACAGATTCAAAGAAGACTTCACCGTTTTCATTAATGGTCGCTATTAAGCTGGCGAAATAGGCAAACAATAGGGCAATGGAGACAGGGACATCCATGCCCAGACTCTTGGCTTTAATGCTGCGCCATGCATTGATGTAAAATGGCAGGGCAGAGTAAAGAAGCACAGGGGTAGCAAAAATCAGGCTGACATAACGTAGGTAATTACGGAACTCATTATCGAGATCGCCAAACACCTCTAGATACAACGCAACAGCAAGCATCATCACCTGCATAGTGGCAATTCCAGCAATACCAAGACGGTAGAGGTATTGTGTCATGCTACGATGGTACTCTTGCTCTTGTTTATCGGCTTCAAATGGGGCCGCTTTATAACCCAATTGATGTATTGATTTAAGCAGCGTGCTCAGCTGGACACTTTTGGAGTCCCAACTTAATAGCGCACGATGAGTCGTGGTATTGACTCTAATAGATAGGACACCAACTTGTTTGTTTAATTGTTTTTCAATTAACCACGCACAAGCGGCACATGAGACACCATCAATGGAAAGGGTAACTTCACTGATATCGTCGTGATGGCGTACAAACTCTTTCTGAACTTCTTGATGATCATAATGATTTAACGCTTTGAGCTGCTCTGGAACCAAATCCATTTTATCAGCCGTTGTGGTGCGATATTGATAGTAGGAGACTAAACCACTTTCAATAATGGTATTAGCCACCGATTCACAGCCGGGACAACACATATCGCGACGTTCACCCAAAATATCAACATGGAAATCAGAGTTTGTCGGAACAACCTCACCACAGTGATAACAATCTTTACTCATTAGATGCCCTACAAATGACTAGTATTGACCAGTTAACTCAACAGGATCTGTGGATGGGAAGTTGATACGGCCTTGTAACATCCACTGATTATCATGCGGACCGACCTCAACAAACCAAGGACCTGAAATAGCATCAGAAAATTGCATACGGTACAGACCTTTACCATCAGCAGTGACCATTTGTGAGAAATCTTTATCTGCTAACGTTCGATGTGTCATCGTGACTTTTAGAGATGGGTAGCTTTGAAGTTGACCTTTGTTGAATCGGATAATAACCATTTTATCGTCTGAGACAATGGATGCATTAAGTTCAAGTTCGTCAGCCACTTTCAAACGGCTTAAATCTACGTTTATTCCCTTGCCTTTTTTATAATAATCTTCAGCAACGAGTGAGACTTGATTTTTTGTGAATATTGCCAGTGTGGTAAAACTTCCAATTACGGCAGCAAGCGGAAGGGCAAGGAGGAACCAAGGCCAGAATTGCTTATACCAAGGCTTTACAATCATAATAATCTCGAAAATAGAAAGGAGGGGGAAATATGCCCCTGAAAACAGGGGCACGAGTTGTTTAATTACTCTTTTTCAGTGTTGCTTAAGCTCCAGACATAAGCGGAAAGAAGTTGAACCTTCTCTTCACCTAAAATATCTTTCCACGCCGGCATAACACCTTGGCGACCGTGAGCAACGGTTGCAGTGATCGCTTCGCGAGAATCACCAAACAGCCAGATTTGGTCAGTTAGATCAGGAGCACCAAACGCTGGGTTACCTTTACCATCTGTACCATGACATGCAGCACAAACAACGAAACGTTTTTTGCCTGCTGCCGCTTCACGAGCGTTAACACCACGACCTGAGAGACTCAGGACATAAGTGACAACTTCTTTGACACCATCAGCACCAAGTGCATCTTCCCAACCTGGCATGTTACCAATACGGCCATGCATAACACTGGTTTTGATCGTCTCAGGCTCACCGCCATATAACCAATCACTGTCAGTTAGATTAGGGAAGCCTTTCAGACCACGAGCATCCGAACCATGACACTGAGAACAGTTTTGAAGGAAAAGTCGTTGACCCACTTTTACCGCTTCATTATCTGCTGCTATTTCAGTGATAGGGCGAAACTCATCGCTGTTAGGCTTATGCGCTAACGTAGAGAACACTTCACCAAAGATAGCTTGAGAATCATCAAGCTCTTTAGCGTATTGGTCAATACGTTTTTCAGATTGAGCACGTTCAACTGAAGCGCGTGACTCCTCAATAGTGCGAACGGTTTGATCCGAACTTGTCCAACCAAGAACACCTTTAAAGTTGCCAAGGCCAGGGTAGAGCACAAGATACACCGCAGCAAATACGATGGTACCAACGAACATATATGACCACCACTTAGGCAGTGGATTGTTCAGTTCACGAATACCATCGTATTCATGGTGAAGCTCTTCACCTTCTGCTACACCAGTGTTGTTTTTTAAACAAGCACGAAGTAGCACGGCGCAACCAATAAGGGTACCGATGGAAATGATAGATATGAAAACACTCCAAAAAGTACTCATTGTTGATTTACTCCTTTGTTATTGAGTGATTCATTGTCTTTTTGTTCATCAGCAAAAATCAAGTTCGCCGCTTCATTAAATGAAGAGGTTTGACGCTTACTATATGCCCAAAATACAATCCCGATGAAGCTAGTAAACAGGACAACAGTCCATATGCTGTGCAAAGTTGCAAAATCCATATTAGCTCCTTACTTCATCGCGTGGCCAAGAGACTGAAGGTATGCAACCAGTGCATCAAGTTCAGTTTTGCCTTCTACATCTTTCGATGCATTCGCAACATCTTCATCAGTGTATGGAACACCGAAGTTGTCACGGAAAAGAGCAAGTTTCTTAGAGGTTAATTCACCAGATAAAACATTGGTTTCTAACCAAGGGAACCCTGGCATGTTTGACTCTGGAACCACATCACGCGGATTGATTAAATGAACACGATGCCACTCATCAGAGTAACGATCACCTACACGAGCTAGATCAGGACCAGTTCGCTTAGAACCCCATAAGAATGGATGCTCCCACACACTTTCACCAGCGACAGAATAGTGACCATAACGCTCAGTTTCTGCACGGAATGGACGAATCATCTGGCTGTGACAGACATGACACCCTTCACGGATGTAGATATCACGACCTTCCATTTCTAATGCCGTATACGGACGTAGATTCTCAACAGGTTCGTTCACTTGCTTTTGGAAAACCAAAGGTAAGATCTCAGCCAGAGCACCAAAAGTAATTGCAACAACAATTAATATGGCAAGAAGTCCGACGTTTTTCTCTATGATTTCATGACGATTAGAACTCATATTGTCTCTCCTTATGCTGGTTGCTGAACGGCTTTGAGGCTATTCTTCGGCGCTGAAATTGTTTTATATGCGTTGTAAGCAAGTAAGAACATTCCAGAAAGGAAGATTAAACCACCAAGAAAACGAACAAAGTAGAATGGGTATGACGCTTCTAAAGATTCTACAAAGCTGTAAGTCAATGTTCCGTCAGGGTTAACTGAACGCCACATTAGACCTTGCATAACGCCTGAAATCCACATTGATACAATATAAAGAACCGTACCAATTGTTGCTAACCAAAAATGAATATTGATGAGTGAAGTCGAGTACATGCGCTCTTGACCAAACAACTTAGGAACTAAGTGGTAAACCGCACCAATCGTTACCATAGCAACCCAACCTAAAGCACCAGAGTGAACGTGACCTACCGTCCAGTCCGTATAGTGAGATAGGGCGTTTACTGTTTTAATTGCCATCATTGGTCCTTCAAAGGTAGACATACCATAGAAAGAGAGTGAAACAACTAAGAATCGTAAAATTGGATCGTAGCGAAGTTTATGCCAAGCACCAGACAGCGTCATAATACCATTGATCATTCCGCCCCAAGAAGGTGCAAAAAGAACCAAAGACATAACCATACCTAAAGACTGAGTCCAATCAGGCAGAGCAGTATAATGAAGGTGGTGAGGACCCGCCCAGATATACAACGAAATGAGTGCCCAGAAGTGAACAATAGATAGACGGTAAGAGTAAACTGGACGATCAGCTTGCTTAGGTACAAAGTAGTACATAATACCTAAGAAACCTGCCGTTAATAAGAATCCAACCGCATTATGTCCATACCACCACTGAACCATAGCATCAACAGCACCAGAATAGATCGAATACGATTTCATCCCAGATACTGGAATAGCAAGGCTATTCACGATGTGAAGAACGGCAACGGTGAGAATAAAGGCGCCAAAAAACCAGTTCGCCACATAAATGTGGGAAGTTTTTCGTTTGATTAACGTTCCAAAGAATACGATAGCATAAGCGACCCAGACTAAAGTAATACCAATATCAATTGGCCACTCTAATTCTGCGTATTCTTTAGCAGATGTATATCCTAAAGGCAGTGTGATCACTGCAGAAAGAATGATGGCTTGCCAACCCCAGAAGGTGAACGCAATTAACGGACCACCAAACAGACGTGTTTGACAAGTTCTTTGTACAACGTAATAAGACGTTGCAAAAAGGGCACTTGTACCGAATGCGAAAATCACTGCATTAGTATGCAATGGGCGCAAACGGCTATACGTCAGCCATGGTGTGTCAAAGTTAAGTTGCGGCCAAACCAACTGTGCTGCAATCAAAACACCAACAGCCATGCCAACAATACCCCATAAGATAGTAACTAGGGTAAATTGACGCACGACTGTATAGTTGTATTTCTGATCAAGCTGCTGTACTTGGTTCATATTGCTGCTTCCATTTTTTATTTCAACTACACTCTATTTCCAAACGCGAAATAAATCGCAATGCCACCCAGGTGCTATATCGTTACAATATGAACTTAATCTAAAATTCCTACTGTTACATTGCACTTTTTCTTTAAAAGTGGCATTTTCAGAAGAATGATACGTCAGTTGTAAACWCAATAACAGGTAAATCCACACCTTCGTTACGGTTAAGCAACATTTTTTTTAAAAACATGAAGTAAGTAACATGGAGTTTTAGATTCAATGGCTGCAGAGAAATTGACCCGTTCCAGATTCATCCAAATATGTTTCCTCCTTAGCGTACTTATCACTGCATTCTTCTGGAAGACATACACCTTTGATGGCACGGATAGAAAGAGTATTATTTGTACGAATAACCAACA
>NZ_JAKJSQ010000089.1:0-12348 GCF_050337105.1 Aliivibrio kagoshimensis | reverse complement strand
ACCGCTTGGCGATAACCCTACTGAATAATGGTGCGGAAGGAGAGACTTGAACTCTCACACCTTGCGGCGCCAGAACCTAAATCTGGTGCGTCTACCAATTCCGCCACTCCCGCATTATTCTTTTATATTTTGCTCTCATTTTCAGACAACAAAAATTGTATATGGTGGCTACTACGGGATTTGAACCTGTGACCCCATCATTATGAGTGATGTGCTCTAACCAGCTGAGCTAAGTAGCCAATGTTACTTGCAATTTTTTACTGTATTTTATGGTAGAACGCAACAAATTTCATTGCGAAGACAGTAGCAAGAACGGTGCGCATTATGCTCATCTACGTCTGATGCGTCAACATTTTTTTTGAATAAATCGCGATTCCTGAGTTGTTCGAACGCAAATTAATCAACCTGATGCAATTATTAGCAAAAAAGGGCATAAGGGACGAATTATTCAGATTTCTAATTGTAAAAAAGCCAGCAATTATGCTGGCTTGTTTTTTGAACTTTTTACGCGTTACACGTTGAAACGGAAATGGACCACATCGCCATCTTTAACGATGTAATCTTTACCTTCTAGACGCCATTTACCCGCTTCTTTTGCACCACTTTCACCGTTGAACTCGATAAAGTGATCATAACCAACCACTTCAGCACGGATGAAGCCTTTTTCAAAGTCAGTGTGAATTTTACCCGCAGATTGCGGTGCAGTTGCACCGATTGGGATAGTCCAAGCACGTACTTCTTTAACACCTGCCGTAAAGTAGGTCTGTAGGGTTAATAGGTCGTAACCAGAGCGGATCACTCGGTTAAGCCCTGGCTCTTCAATGCCCATGTCGGCTAAAAACTCAGCACGATCTTCATCGTCTAGTTCTGACATCTCTGACTCGATGGCAGCACACACAGGTACAACAACGTTGTTTTCTGCTTCAGCGAATACACGTACTTGATCCAAATATGGATTATTTTCAAATCCATCTTCAGCCACGTTTGCAATGTACATGGTGGGTTTTAGCGTTAAGAAGTTTAGGTAAGCAACCGATGCTAACTCTTCTTTGCTAAGAGTAACAGCGCGAGCCATACCACCATCGGTAAGGATAGGCAGTAACTTTTCTAGCACCGAAATTTCAAATTTAGCGTCTTGATCGCCACCTTTTGCCTTTTTAGTTTGGCGGAAGATTGCACGCTCACACGAATCGAGATCCGCAAGCGCCAATTCTAAATTGATGATTTCGATATCATCAAGAGGGGATATTTTCCCCGCTACGTGAATGATGTTTTCATCTTCAAAACAGCGTACAACGTGACCAATCGCGTCAGTTTCACGGATGTTAGCTAGAAATTTATTCCCCAGTCCTTCACCTTTTGAGGCACCAGCGACTAGGCCTGCAATATCTACAAATTCCATTGTCGTTGGAAGAATGCGCTCTGGGCTAACAATTTCTGCTAACGCGTCAAGGCGAAGATCGGGAACTGGAACCACACCCGTATTTGGTTCAATCGTACAAAAGGGAAAGTTTGCTGCTTCAATTCCCGCTTTTGTGAGTGCGTTGAAAAGTGTTGATTTGCCAACGTTAGGTAGACCAACGATACCGCATTTAAAACCCATGCTATGAAACCTTTTAGTTACTATTCTGCTTTGAATGAATGTAGACGATTTTGCGCTTTACTCAAACCGTCTTTTAATAATATATCAAGACACCGAACGGCTTCATCAATGGAAGCGTCGATTAGCTCTTGCTCTTTCGTTGGTGCTTTGCCAAGAACAAAACCCACCACTTTATCTTTATGGCCAGGGTGACCAATACCAACACGAAGTCGATAGAAGTCTTTTACATTAGCAAGCTTGCTAATGGTGTCTCGTAATCCATTATGTCCGCCATGACCGCCACCTTTTTTTATTTTAGCGACACCAGGAGGAAGATCTAACTCATCATGAGCCACCAGAATCTCTTCTGGTTTTATCTGGTAAAACTTCGCCATCGCGGCAATCGCCTTACCAGATAAGTTCATATACGTGGTTGGAATCAGTAGGCGTAAGTCAGCCCCATCAGTCTGTATTCGGCCTGTTAAGCCAAAAAACTTAGCTTCACTTTTCAATTGAGTACTGTGTACACGTGCTAGCTCTTCAACGGCCCAAGCTCCAGCATTATGGCGTGTTTTTACGTACTCTTGACCTGGATTAGCCAGCCCAACAAGCAGTCGAATTTGATTACTCACACTAATAGTCTCTTATTTGAAGGCAAGCACTCGGCGTGATGCTTGAAAAAACGCGATATAGTACCACTAAAAAAAACGCCCCGCAAAAGCAGGGCATTTAAATTTTTCTAGCTAGCAGTATTTAGCTTTCGAACATAGCAGAGATTGACTCTTCATTGCTAATACGACGAATTGCTTCAGCAAGCATGGTTGAAAGGGTTAGCTCTTTCACTTTCCCTGTCGCTTCCATCTCTGGTGTCAGAGGGATAGAGTCAGTAATGATGACTTCATCAATCACTGATTCGGCGATGTTTTTCACCGCTGAACCTGAGAATACGGCGTGAGTAGCATAAGCGAATACGCGCTTAGCACCACGAGATTTCAGTGCTTCTGCTGCTTTACATAATGTGCCACCAGTATCGATCATGTCATCAACAATGATGCAGTCACGACCTTCAACGTCGCCGATTAAGTTCATCACTTCAGAAACGTTCGCACGTGGGCGGCGCTTATCGATAATCGCAATGTCGGTTTCGTTTAGAAGTTTAGCAGTAGCACGAGCACGTACGACGCCACCAATATCAGGAGAAACAACGACAGGGTTCTCGAGGTCTCTTTCCAGCATATCTTCTAGAAGAACTGGCGTACCGAAGATGTTATCAACAGGGACATCGAAGAAGCCTTGAATCTGTTCAGCATGTAGGTCAACCGTTAGTACGCGGTCAACACCCACATTAGAAAGGAAGTCAGCAATAACTTTTGCAGTAATTGGCACACGAGCAGAACGTACACGACGATCTTGACGAGCGTAACCAAAGTAAGGGATAACAGCTGTAATACGACCCGCTGATGCACGACGAAGTGCGTCAATCATAACAACCAGTTCCATTAGGTTATCATTCGTTGGGGCGCAAGTAGACTGAATGATGAAAACATCACTACCACGAACATTTTCATTTATTTGTACGGCTACTTCACCATCAGAAAAGCGAGACACAGTTGCGTCGCCTAGTGAGATGTATAGTCGATCAGCAATGCGTTGTGCTAGTTTAGGTGTTGCATTACCAGCGAAAAGCTTCATATCAGGCACGGTGAAAACCTCAGAGTTCGTCAAATTGTGATGTAGGTTAGTTGTTACTTTGGTTTATGTAACGTTTTACAGCCAATTGTAGAGGAGAAGTATTGACTCCTTGTGCTATAAATCCATGTACATTGTCAGGAAGTGATTGAAAAAGCTCAGTAGCGTCCTGTTTGCTCAAAAATTCAGCAAAAATACACGCACCAGTTCCAGTCAATCTTGACGGGGCGTATTCTAACAGCCAAGAAAGAAGGTGATCAACCTCTGGATGAATACTTCTTACTATTTTTTCGCAATCGTTTTCGTATTTTTCATTTAATAGCTGCTGCAATGACCTTTTAGGGGTATTTCTGGTTAGCTGAGGATGAGTGAAAATATCTGCAGTTGAGATACTTACCTGCGGTTTAATTACTAGGTACCACTTCTCTTCTGGTTGAGCCGGCACGATCTCTTCACCAATACCTTCAGCAAAGGCGGCGGTCTGTCGTACAAAAACAGGAACATCCGCTCCTAACGCTAGCCCTAAAGAGGCTAAGGTATCGACACTAAGGTCTAAACCCCATATTAGGTTAAGCGCCACCAATGCAGTTGCTGCGTCCGACGATCCTCCGCCTAAGCCTCCTCCCATCGGTAAAATCTTGTCTAACTTAATATCTGCTCCCCATCGGCAGTGACTATGTTGCTGTAATAGAGTAGCGGCTTGCCAAATGAGGTTGTGTTCAGTGGGAACCCCTTCAATTTCAGGTAACAGGGTGACTTCGCCTGATGTGTTGGCGGTGATGGTCAGTTGATCACTGTGGTCAAGAAACTGAAATAGGGTTTGCAGGTCGTGATAACCATTCTCTCGTTGCCCGGTAATGTACAAAAAAAGATTGAGCTTGGCGGGTGCTGGCCACACGGTGGTGCCTAAATAAGGAAGTTGTGCACTCATTTGTCTATGGTCCAATTTGATATAACAATTTTTAATGAGGTATTTTTCTGCTGCAGCTGCATCTTCTGAGGCAGAAGTATGGTGTCACTGACAGCGTACGCTTGATAGTTAAGTTGCCAATGCGTTTGATTGTAGGTTTTATCCAGGTTAGCAACAATGTTATTGCTGTCTAGTGTGTAGTTGTCTGCATTTGTTGGTAACCCTTTCATCCAATCACTGAGGTGTTCGATTGGGATGGTGAGTTTGGTTAATTCGAATATCAGCTGGCTAGCATCGCGGCCTCTGTAGGTATCACCTTCACGGGTGCGAACTGTCGCTCCACTGTCATCAATGGTGATTTTAAGGACCGATTGACCTAAGAAAGTGGTTAAGGTGAGTTGACTCTCATGAGGAGAGTGGCTCCACAAAAAATTAAAGCTATGGCGTTGTTCCGGGGCGGTATACCCCAGTTTTCCTGAAATCTGATAGTGATCTATTTGTTCTAAGAGTTGCTGTTGCTGTTGCCAGTTGACGTTGTTCTGTTGCGTACTTATTGTGGTACATGCGGCCATTAATAGAGATAAGGATACGAGGAGAAATGGACGAAGTATTTTACTGGCTGAGATCATTATTGAGCCTTTTGCTGTTTTCGCTGTGTAGGAATCGTCACAGATGATCACTCAATGTGCAAGGACGATGTGAAACTGATTTTTGGTTTTATGGGTTAAATAGCCCATCTGTTTACTTAAGATAGCTTCTATCGGCTTTCAATAGTTCGGTGCATAAAGTAAACTTGGCGCACGTAATTATTTCTGAGATTGGTAAACCCTTTAAATGTCATTGCTTTCTATTGGAATTAACCATAACTCTGCTTCTGTTGATCTACGTGAAAAAGTCGCTTTTTCACCTGAAAAACTGGTCAGCGCGCTTAAAGAGCTTTCAATCAATGACAATATTTTAAGTGGGGTCATTCTTTCTACTTGTAATCGAACTGAACTCTATTGTGATGTAAAAGATGGACTCGGTGCCGGTGCCATCATTGAGTGGCTAACCAGTTTTCACTCCGTCTCTATCGAAGAGTTGATGTCCAGTATCTACATTCATGAAGAGCAAGCAGCGGTGAAGCACTTGATGCGTGTCTCATGTGGTCTTGACTCCCTTGTACTTGGCGAGCCTCAAATTTTGGGGCAGGTGAAACAAGCGTTTGCGGCGGCCCGAGACTATGATGCCGTTGAAGGAACGACGGAGAAATTATTTCAAAAAGTTTTTTCGGTTGCTAAACGAGTTCGTACTGATACTGATATTGGTGGTAATGCGGTTTCTGTGGCTTATGCTGCTTGTACGTTGGCTCGACAAATATTCGAGTCACTGTCGGACTCCACAGTACTGTTAGTTGGTGCTGGTGAAACCATCGAGTTAGTTGCTAAGCATTTAGCAGAGAGCGGCACTAAGAAACTGATCGTCGCTAACCGTACTCGTGAAAGAGCGCTGCTCTTAGCTGGCGAGTACGATGCTCAGGTGATCACGCTTCCTGAAATTCCACAATATTTGGGTAAAGCGGATATTGTCATCAGCTCAACAGCCAGCCCATTGCCAATCATTGGTAAAGGGATGGTAGAGACGGCGCTAAAATCGCGACGTAACCAACCCATGCTGTTTGTTGATATTGCCGTACCAAGGGATATCGAGGCCCAAGTCGGTGATCTGAACGATGCTTATCTCTATACAGTTGACGATCTTCAAGGGATTGTTGAACAGAATATGGAGCAGCGTAAAGTCGAAGCGATTCAAGCTGAAGTGATTGTCAGTGAAGAGAGCTCTGAATTTATGCGTTGGATGCGTTCAAGACAAGCGGTAGACAGCATAAGAGCCTATAGAGAACAATCTGACGTTGTGCGCTCTGAGTTATTAAGCAAAAGCATGCAAGCGCTCGAAAGTGGTGCCGATCCACAAAAGATTTTGATAGAACTGAGTAACAAACTCACCAACAAACTTATTCACGCCCCGACTCAAGCAATGCAAGATGCAGCTAAGAATGGGGATCCAGAAAAACTTTCTGTTATCCGTACTAGTATTGGTCTAGATAACTAACTATAAGTCCAAATATTCATGAAATCGTCGATTCGAACTAAGTTAGAGATGCTCTCTGAGCGTTATGAAGAAGTGCAACATTTACTGGGTGATCCAGATGTTATTGGAGATCAAAACAAATTCCGTGCGTTATCAAAAGAGTACTCTCAGCTAGAAGAGCTTACTCAGTGTTTTCAGCGTTACTGCCAAGCGGAAGAGAACCTTGAAGCGGCAAATGAAATGGCTCAAGAAGATGATGCTGAGATGCGTGAAATGGCGCAAGAAGAGATCAAAGAAGCTAAAGCTGACATTGAGCGTTTAAATGATGAACTGCAGATATTGCTGTTACCAAAAGATCCTAATGACGATCGCAACTGCTTCTTAGAAATCCGAGCTGGGGCTGGTGGTGATGAAGCCGGTATCTTTGCTGGTGACCTGTTCCGTATGTATAGCCGTTATGCAGAGAAACGTAACTGGCGTATCGAAGTGATGAACGAAAACCGTTCAGAACAAGGCGGTTACAAAGAGATGATCGCGAAAGTGAGTGGTGAGGGGGCCTACGGTATTTTGAAGTTTGAATCCGGCGGTCATCGCGTACAGCGTGTACCTGCAACGGAATCACAAGGGCGTGTTCACACCTCAGCATGTACTGTTGCTGTCATGGCGGAAGTACCAGAGGCCGAGGCACCTGAAATTAAAGCGAGTGATCTGAAAATCGATACGTTCCGTTCATCAGGAGCGGGTGGTCAGCACGTCAACACCACCGACTCTGCTATCCGTATTACTCACTTGCCTACGGGAACCGTGGTTGAGTGTCAAGATGAACGTTCACAGCATAAAAACAAAGCTCAGGCGATGTCAGTACTTGCTGCTCGCATCACTAAAGCGGAAGAGGACAAACGCGCCGCTGAAATTTCAGATACGCGTCGTAACTTATTAGGTTCAGGTGACCGTTCTGACCGTATTAGAACGTATAACTACCCACAGGGCCGTGTCTCGGACCACCGTATTAACTTAACCTTATACCGTCTGAATGAGATAATGGAAGGGGATCTAGACTCATTGGTTGAACCTGTGATTCTTGAGCATCAAGCGGATCAACTTGCTGAGTTATCAGAAAACAGTTAATGACCTCAACTATTGAACAGCAGCTCGCGAGCGCCGTTAGTCAGTTGCAACAATCTGGTAGTGCTTCAGCACGACTTGATGCAGCGGTACTGTTGTGTCACGTTTTGGACAAACCAAGCAGCTATCTGCTTACTTGGCCTGAGAAAGCTTTATCTGATCAGCAGTTAATTGATTTCTCACTGCTACTGCAGCGCCGGTTATCCGGTGAGCCTGTTGCTTATATTATTGGAGAGAGAGAGTTTTGGTCGTTACCACTAAAAGTCTCTCCGTCAACACTGATCCCAAGGCCAGATACGGAAAGGTTGGTGGAATTAGCCCTCGATAAGTTAACGACTGGCAACGACGCCGTTTTGGATTTGGGCACTGGAACTGGGGCGATTGCTCTAGCGATAGCGTCTGAACACCCTAAACGAGCGGTAATTGGTGTTGATATTAGAGCGGAAGCACAGCAGTTAGCGACTGAAAATGCACAACGACTGCGCATTACCAACACAGAGTTTAGAATCAGTAGTTGGTTCGAAGCGGTTCACCCTGGCGAAAAGTTTGCTGTTATTGTCAGTAACCCTCCCTACATTGATGAATTTGACCCACATTTGATTGAGGGTGACGTTCGGTTTGAACCAAAGTCTGCTTTAGTAGCAGGTAACTCAGGACTTGCCGATATAGAGCTGATAAGTTCACAAGCGAGAACATTTTTGCTACCTGGTGGTTGGTTACTGTTAGAGCATGGCTTTCAGCAAGGGGCTGAGGTTCGAGCTATTTTACAACATCTGCACTATCAGCAAGTCTCGACAGAGCAAGATTATGGCGGCAATGATCGCGTTACGTTCGGTCGTTGGACATAAATATTATAATGAGAGAACTATGTACGCAGCAATAAAACATATCCATATGCTAACCATCGCGTTAAGTGTTTGTCTGTTTATATTTCGATATATTCTACTGATGAGCAAATCAACGTTGCTCGAGAAAAAATTCCTCAAAGTCGCGCCTCATGTTATTGATACGTTACTGTTAGGAACCGGAGTCGTTTTGATATTTCTAACGGGTTTCTATCCATTTACCCCCGCAGGTTTGTGGCTAACGGAAAAACTCACCTGTGTCTTTGCATACATTGCACTCGGTTATGTTGCTCTACACCTAGGTGAGAGTCGGGTATTTAAAGGGTTCGCTTTTTTTGGTGCGTTAGGTTGGATCTTAATGGCCGCAAAACTGGCAATGACCAAAGTTCCAACTTTTTTGGGGTAACAGATGTTTGATTTCTTTGATGAAGATTTAGATAGCATGGAGCTAGTTGAAGGGGCGCTATCCCTTAACTTAGCCATTAAATCGTCAACGTCTAAACAGTGGGCTGAAGATAAGCTTGAGCTCATGTTAATGGATGCTGAAGCGGGAGTCGCTTCAGAAATTGAGCCCAAAGCCCAATTTGCTAAACTGTTAAAACTGTTTTATCAAGAGTGGGGGTTTGTTGGTGATTACGATGAATATTTTTCGTCTGAAAATGCTTTCATAGATAAAGTGCTTGAGCGTAAGAAAGGGATCCCGGTTAGTTTAGGGTCTATTCTTCTCTATTTGGCTCAAAACCTGAATTTTCCAGTGTCTGGGGTTAGCTTTCCGACTCAATTTCTATTACGTATCGACTGGCCAAATGAACGTCCTCTCTACCTAAATCCATTCAATGGAGAGTACGTGACAAAGCAAGTGTTAGGTGCATGGTTAATTGGTCATGATGGTCCCCTTGCTAAGCTAAAAGAGAAAGATTTAGCCGCTGTTGATAATCCAACAGTAATTGGCCGCCTATTAGCCCTAATGAAACACGCCTTTTTAAGAGAAGAGACCTATGATCTCGCTCTTAAATGCAGCGACCTTGCGTTAAGTTTTACGCCCGATGATCCTTATGAAATAAGAGACCGTGGGTTTATCTACCAGCAGTTAGATTGCAATCAAATGGCCAGCTCTGATTTTGAGTTTTTCATTGAAAACTGCCCAGATGATCCCGCAGCCGATCTATTAAAAGCTCAGGTCAGATTACTGAAAGAGCTCCCTTTGATCCTCCACTAGAGAAGAGCAATAATCATGATTACTCAGAAAAACGTGAAAATTGGCGATATCGATGTCGCAAATGATAAGCCGTTTGTTTTATTCGCAGGCATGAATGTATTGGAATCTCGCGATCTTGCGATGCAGATTTGTGAACACTACGTTGAAGTGACCGATCGTCTTGGTATTCCTTATGTCTTCAAGGCCTCTTTCGATAAGGCAAACCGCTCTTCAGTTCATTCGTACCGAGGACCTGGTTTAGATGAAGGTTTGAAAATCTTTCAGGAGATTAAAGAGACGTTCGGCGTGAAAATCATTACCGATGTCCATACGATCGAACAAGCTCAGCCTGTAGCGGATGTGGTTGATGTGATTCAACTTCCTGCATTTCTTGCTCGCCAAACTGATTTGGTTGAAGCGATGGCAAAAACCGGTGCCGTTATCAATGTGAAGAAACCTCAGTTCATGAGCCCAAATCAAGTGGGTAACATTGTGGGTAAATTCTCTGAGTGTGGCAATGAGCAGATTATTTTGTGTGAGCGCGGTTCATGCATGGGCTATGACAATTTAGTGGTTGATATGCTTGGCTTTGGTGTGATGAAAAAATCCTCAAATGGCAGCCCAATTATTTTTGATGTGACTCACTCTCTGCAGAACCGAGACCCAAGTGGTGCGGCTTCTGGTGGACGTCGTGAGCAGACTGTTGAATTGGCAAAAGCGGGTTTGGCGACAGGCATCGCGGGTCTGTTCATTGAAGCACACCCACATCCAGATAAAGCGTTATGTGATGGGCCATCAGCTCTACCATTAGATAAGGTTGAACCTTTCTTAACTCAGATGAAAGCGCTTGATGACGTGATTAAAGGTTTTGAGCATATTGAGATTAAATAGCGATTTCGAATAAAAGAGTGCTAAAACAATGAAGCTCATCGTAATGATGGGCTTTTTTATTGTGCCGCAAAAAGAGAGGATGTTTTTGTGTTCAAATACGTAATCGATTGCTATTTGTTATGTTATGAATATCACGAAGATATAGGTGATCTAATTAACAATTTTTCTAAACAGCTAAACTGCTCTCTCTTTTTTCTTTTACACTTATCTAGTTTTTAAAATATATCTTGGAGTTAAAGTCATTCATTGCAGTGTATGATCTCTAGGAACACACCGAAAAATTGAATCTACTAAAAATCATAGGTGAAAAAAATGAAAGGATTTCTATCTGTAAAAGTAGCGGTTAGTGCTGCTTTATTAGCTGCGGTAACGGGTTGCTCTACGATGAGCGAACCAACTTGGCAGGAAGATACGACTTACAAATTGACCGTTTTACACACCAATGACCATCATGGTCGTTTTTGGCAGAATAAATACGGCGAATATGGCATGGCAGCACGTAAGACGCTTCTTGACCAACTACGAGCTGAAGTGAAAGCAGAAGGCGGTAGCGTATTACTTTTATCTGGTGGCGATATTAACACTGGTGTTCCAGAGTCTGATCTTCAAGATGCAGAACCAGATTTTAAAGGTATGAGTATGCTAGGTTACGATGCGATGGCATTGGGTAACCATGAGTTTGATAATCCGTTAGACGTACTTGCCAAGCAGCAAGGGTGGGCTAACTTCCCTATGCTTTCTGCCAACATTTACGATAAAGCGACTGGCGAGCGTAAATTTGAAGCTTACAAAATCTTCAATAAGCAGGGTGTAAAAATTGCGGTTATCGGTCTAACGACTGAAGATACAGCAAAAATTGGTAACCCTGAGTTTATTGGTGACATCGAATTTAGAGATCCTAAAGCAGAAGCGAAAAAAGTCATCGCTGAGCTACGTGCTAATGAAAAACCAGATCTGATTTTTGCAGCGACTCATATGGGTCACTACGAAAATGGTAACAACGGTGGTAATGCACCGGGTGATGTTGCTTTAGCTCGCTTCTTAGGTGAAGGCGACCTGGATATGATCGTTGGTGGTCACTCTCAAGAGCCAGTCTGTATGGAAGGCCCAAATGTAGCCAGCAAGAGCTTTAAGCCTGGTGACGAGTGTAAGCCTGACTTCCAAAATGGTACTTGGTTAGTTCAAGCACATGAGTGGGGTAAATACGTAGGTAAAGCAGACTACGAATTCAAAAATGGCGAACTAAACTTAGTTAGCTACGACCTGATTCCAGTTAACTTGAAAAAGAAAATCAAAGTTGATGGCAAGAAGCAGCGTGTTTTCATTCAAGATGAAATCGCACAAGATCCTGCGGTACTTGAATTCTTGACACCTTACCAAGAGAAAGGTCAAGACGAGCTAACTGTTAAGATTGCTAAGAGCAATGGTAAGCTTGAAGGTGACCGTGGTGTCGTTCGCTTTAAGCAGACGAACTTGGGTCGTTTAATCGCGACAGCTCACATGAAACGTGCTAAAGCTGACTTTGCTGTAATGAACTCTGGTGGTGTACGTGATTCAATTGCTGAAGGCGATATCACTTACAAAGACGTTCTAACGGTTCAGCCGTTTGCAAACATTGTAACGGTAACAGAAATGTCAGGTGCTGAGGTTCTTGATTACTTGAACGTTGTTGCAACGAAACCAGTAGATTCTGGCGCGTATGCACAGTTTGCTGGCATCTCAATGACGGTATCAAACGGTCAGGTTAGTGATGTTAAAATTGGCGGAAAAGCGCTAGATACATCAGCAAAATATCAGTTCACTGTACCAAGCTATAACGCAGCTGGTGGTGACGGATATCCAAAAATTTCTGGTCATCCTGGTCACGTAAACACGGGCTTTGTTGATGCTGAGGTTCTTAAAGATTACCTAGAGTCAAACAGTCCAATCGATGTGAATGCCTACGCACCTAAAGGTGAGATGGTTTATAAATAAATTGAATATCAATGATTAATTGATGTTATTTATTTGAAACGGTGCTAATAAAACGGTGCTAATA
>NZ_JAKJSQ010000088.1:0-12695 GCF_050337105.1 Aliivibrio kagoshimensis | reverse complement strand
CCATTAACTCTCTATTGATATAATAATGAAAAAATCATTTAAAACATTAAACCCATTAACCGCATTAAAAAGGAATCACTCATGATTAATTGTGTCATTTTTTGGCGTAGAATCATTCAATTAAAACATATGCTACTCGTCTCTATCTTATTTTTCAGTATGACCCTTCATGCATCACTGGATAATAAAGGTACAGAATTTATTATTGCTTTTTTGCCTCAAATTTCAACGCCCAATATTGAACTGCACCTCACTGGTGATATTGCGACTGATGTTACCATCAACTATCCAATGAACAGCCCAACATTTACTCATGTAGCAAGCATTACCCCGGGCCTTGTTACCATTGTTTCCCTACCAATCTCTACCTCTACAATATGGATGGCCAATCAGATTCAGCATGACCTTATCAGTGCCTCCGCAGAAGATGAGTTTGTCACTTACCTCGTCAACCGAGCAAGCGCGACTTCCGATGCCGCACTGGCTCTACCTGTCGATACCATGAACACGGACTATTTAGTTGCTGACTATAATGCCTTGTTTAAAGGGGAGTTTACTGTTTATGCTGCTTATGACAATACAACCGTCACGATTACCCCTAAGAACTCTATCGTCGGTCGTCCTGCTGGTTTTCCATTTAAGGTGGTTCTGAATCGAGGTGAAGGCTATCACGCAGAAGCAGTATCAAGTGGCGTGTTAGGGTCATTAATGGGCACAACCATTCATGCCGATCGACCTGTTGGGCTTATCAACGGGAACCATTGTACCAATGTCCCTCTTGGTATTAGAGCTTGTGATCATATCTTTGAAGTAGCTCAACCCGTGGTCAGTTGGGGGCTCACTGCTGCCGCTGCAAACCTTCCAAACAGACCATCAGGCACAATTTATCGAATAATGGCTTCCGCAGACAATACGACGGTAAGCATCAATAATACCCCAATAGGGACTATCAATGCTGGCGAGTTTATTGAAACCGCTCCATTACCTGGTAACCAGTATTTCTCTGCTGATTATCCTATTTTTGTAACTCAATATATGACAGGACAAGATTCACCAGAAGCAAACACGGGTGATCCCGCAATGGCAAATATTATCCCATCAGCTCAATACCAAAACCACTACACTTTCTCCACGGTTGGCGGATTTCAGTTTGAGCAAAACTTTGTCACCATTATTGCAGATAACTCAGATGTTGGTTCTATGACTCTAGATGGTGCCGTTATTCCAGCAAACGAGTTTACTCCGATCCCAGGACAACCACTATCGGCAGCGGTTCTACCACTCCCAGATGGGCCACATACGACTGCCTCGGTACATCCACATGGCATTACTGTGGAGGGCTATAACAATTACGACTCCTATATCTATCCAGGGGGCGCGTTATTCCAGTTTATTAATCCAAGAGGTGATGCGTTCAATCCAGTTTGTACTGTGGTTATTTCACCAGACCGCACATTTGCCAGTGGGCAGGTAACGGATAACCATCCAACGGAGGACCAAAACAATAACGGGGTATTAGATCCAGGAGAAGATAGTAATAACAATGGCATTATCGATACAGATACGGGAGTGTTCTTTGTTGAAGCCTCTCTTCAAATCAATGCCACTATTAGCGTCAATCCTTTTATTCCTGGTGACCCAACGGCATCTTACAGCGCGCACTTAATCGACCCATTACAACCCGGCTCTATAACAATAATGGGGACCGATGGCGCGGGTAATCAATGCTCGACTCAGTTGGGTCTTGATCCTAAGATTCAAAACCAGCTGATGTGTGATGTAGACCTTGATCGCGATGTAGATAAAGACGATATTTCAATCATTCGAATGGCAAGAAACACACCAGTTCCTCCGAATGACCCTAGAGATGTCGACAACGATGGCATTATCACTATGAACGATGCAAGGAAGTGTGTCACTCAATGTACCGCGCCACGATGCGCCGTATTGCCTCTTTAATCAAAAATGGAGAAACAGATGAATAATTTGATTAAAAAACTCGCAGTGATTATCACCCTATTATCACTCAGTTTAAGCGCACAAGCGGCCATGTTGAGCATGGACCCTGATAATCAGTTTACCGGCCTTGGGGATAGTGTATCTGTCGATATAAGGATACAAGATCTACAACCTCACGAATCGGTCGGTGATTTTGATTTTGACATCATATTTGATGATACCAAACTGATTCTTGACTCCGTTGCTTTTGGCGCTGGTCTTGATTTAGGGAATCTTACAAGCTGGCCAGATTGGTCTATTCCGGCTCTGTCGCCGAACATTATCAATATCAATGAACTTTCATTTGAAAGTCCAGCAGATCTGTTCGAATTTCAACCCGATGATTTCACACTGGCAACCTTACACTTTACCACCACAGACTTTGGTGTTGCGATGGTAGACTTTGCCAATGTTTGGGCACTGGGTGATCAATTGGGTGATCCACTGATGTTTATTTCAGCCCCAGGAAGCATCACGATTCCTGAGCCTAGTAGCCTTGCCGTATTGTGCTTAGGTTTACTCCTACTAAGGCGGAAATTGACACGTTAATTTAAAATTTTCAAACCTTTAACTGCCGCCTAGCGATCTAACTAGGCGGCTTTTCCACATTAGATACGGCTTGAAACTCTTCCATACATGATAGATATTAATGTCTTCATCTTCTAATTCAGTCACGGTATATAATGAACATCGAGCGATTAACCCCAAACATCGGTGCTGTCATCTCTGGTATTAATCCAGCACACTGCTCTGATTCTGAATTCTCCGACATTTACCGCGCTTGGCATCAGTACAAGGTGATATTTTTTCGCGATGTCTCCTTAACACCACAGCAGCACCTCTCTCTTGCAGCACGATTTGGTGAACTCGAACCGGTGCACCCTTTTTTCCCAAATGTTAAAGAGGAACCACAAATCAGTATCATTGAGACGACTCAAGGCAATGCGCCCTTAGAGAGTGAATGGCACACCGATTTAACCTGGCGAGAAAAGCCGTCTAAAGCTTCACTTCTACATGCTCAAACAGTGCCTCAATGTGGTGGCGATACCATTTGGTGTTCGATGTCTGCGGTGTTTGAGGCATTATCAGAACAAGAAAAATCTGCCTTACGTCTGCTTAACGCCACCCATTCACTTCATGCTTTTAAAGAGATCGATTCTGAGAAAATCACTCAACAATGGCACAAAGATCTGATTGCGGTTTCTGAACGTAATCCTCCAGTAGTACACCCTATGGTCAAAACCATTAAAGAGAGTGGTCAAGAGGTGCTCTATATTAATGAGCAGTTTACTCGCTCAATTAATACTATGAGCCCAATTCAAAGCGACAAACTACTCAATAAACTGTTTCTCCTTGCTCGACAACCGGAGTACCAAGTGCGTTTTCAATGGCAACCTAACTCGTTAGCCATTTGGGATAATCGATCCACTCAGCATTATGCCGTTATTGATTATGGTGATGCACCTCGTAAACTACATAGAGTAACAGTGACGTAATTATTGAGCTTGTTTTACCAGTAACAACGCCGCTTCGTGTTGAGCATGAACAAATGATGAGATTGAGAGTGTCTGCAATGCTTCTTTCTCTTCTTCACGATTAATATTTACGACTAAATTGGCGGCAGGATAATACTCTAACACCGCCTGACATATCACCTTTTTTTCTCGCAGCTCGCTTACCGTAATAATAAGACTTGATGACTCTTCAACTCTCAACGATGTTAAAACGGGCAATTTTTCTAAATGGCCAAAGTAAGCTTTATAACCCCGCTCTCTCGCTAACAATACATGTTGTAAATTATCCGAAATAATCACAAAAGAGAGCTTTGATTTCTCAAGCTCTGCGGCAACAATTCTTCCCACGGTCGAAAAACCACAAACCACGGTATGTTTCTTGTCATTAATGGGGGTAATTTTATCCGACTCAAAAAACTCAACGACAAACAATGACGCCAGCTTGTAGATATTATTTACCATAAAAGGAGTCACTATCATGGACAACACGGTGACTAATATTAAAAAACCCCCTAGCTCTACACTTATAATTTTATGATTGAGCGCTAATGAAAAGATAGCAAAAGAAAATTCCCCAATTTGACATAAAGCAATGGCCGTTTTAATGGAATCACTCTTATTCGAAGCTCTCAACATTAATAGAACAATCACAGCCGCTTTAATCATCATCACAACCACAAGCACCGCTACGACTAAATAGAAATGAGTGGCAAAATAGTACATATCAATTTTACTGCCTATAGAAAAGAAAAAAGCCCCTAAAAGAATGTCTTTATAAGAGGCAATATCGGATTCCACTTTTACATGATAATGCGTTTCCGCAATGATCATTCCAGCAATGAACGACCCAAACGAATAGGTGAAACCCATGTCGTGTGCGAGTAAAGAAGCCCCAATGACTATCGCCAGTACCGAACCTAAAAACAACTCTTCCAGTCTCGCATTGCTAGAAAATTGCAGTAACCACTCAATGATTTTCTTACCTAGCGTAAACATGAACACAATGATGACTGTCGCTGACAAGGCTGTTTTAAACAAAACATCGCTGAAAGAGAGTTGGTCATTCGCTAAGAAACTCATTAACAACAAAATAGGTATCACGGCCAAATCCTGAAAAATCAAAATGGCGACACTTTTTTCTCCATATGGAGTAACAATATCTTTCGATTTTTTCAAGTACGTTAATACAATCGCTGTCGATGAAAGGCTAAATGCCAACGCGATGATAAGTGAAGAGGTCATATCCAGTTCAAACACAACATGTGCTAGGAAGAATATAATTAACGCGCTCACCCCTACTTGGAGTAGTCCATTAACAAAAATTAAATTCTTCATTTTTTTCAATTTACTAAAAGACATTTCAAGCCCAATAGTAAACATTAAAAACACAATTCCGAACTCTCCTATTAGCTCTAAAGCTTGAAGATCTTTACTACCATTAAACTCAAACCAATTACTAATGATGGTTCCAGTGATGATATAACCGATGATGTGTGACACGGCGAATTTTTTTAACACGATATTTAAAACACTTGCGATCGCCAACGAAACAAATGTGATTAAAAGAATGGATTCCATCATGCCCTCAACTCATTGCTACCAATATAGTAGAGACAAAGCAAGATAGAGACCAAAGTCACTGCTCAATCGTCGATAATTTTATCAATATATATCAATTGGTTACCTTGCCTCCTTTATAAAAAGAGCAATATAAATGCGCTATTTTAAGCACTTTGCACCAAAACTGTGCTTGATCGCTCAGTTGAGTCTTAACTGCTGAGTACGTTATTATGTAGACCCCATCTTGATTGAGCGAACTATGACACACCCCATTTTGTACTCTCTACGACAATGCCCTTATGCAATGAGAGCGAGGTTAGGCATACTGTTAGCGCAACAGCAGGTTTTGTTGCGAGATATTGTCATGAAGAATAAACCGAATGAGATGCTGATTTCGTCGCCCAAAGCCACGGTTCCAGTGTTAGTGCTTAATGACGGCCAGGTGATCGACGAAAGCCTCGATATTATGACTTGGGCCTTATCACAACACGACCCTCAATCTCTCTTGGGCAAGACTCCATCAGAAACACTTCCCGATATGCTCACATTGATCGAAAAGTATGATGAGGCGTTTGTTAATGTTCTGAAGAAGTACAAAGCAGCCGCTCGGTATCATGATCCACAAGAGGAAGCACATCGTCAGCAGTGTGAACCGTTCATCCAAGAGCTTGAAAATAGACTTACCCTACATCGTAATGTCATGGGTGAAGCCCTGAGTCTTGTCGATTACGCTATTCTTCCTTTTATCCGACAATTTACTCGTGTTGATAAGAAGTGGTTTGTCACTGCGCCATACCCGCATCTACAAAACTGGTTAGAGCGTCACTACCAAAACCCACTATTTTCAAAAGCAATGAAAAAATATCCTCAGTGGTTAGAGAATAGAGAAACCATTATCTTTGGTTAATTGCCAACACTCGAGACCCACATTATCTCCGTCGGGTATCACATGTATATACTCAAAGCCGCATTTGCTCACCACTCTGAGTGACGGTATGTTCTCTGATAAAATCAGTGCTTCTACCGTCATGACCTGGGTAGATTCAAACGCTCTTGCCGATAACAGCTTGAGTGCGAGTGTCGCAATTCCCTTCCCGCGTATTGCACTTGATACGTTATACCCAACTTCAACAACCCCACTAACTGGGGCCGCTTTAAAACCACAACAACCCACCACCATGTCAGTGCATTTATCCACCATTAAATAAGGCATAGACCAAATGGATTCCACGCCGTCATTAGTAAGGTTCAGTGATCGTTCAAACACATGTTTCGGTGGAACCGCATCATCCGCTAGCCGTAGACCTTGCCAGTGATCTTTACTATTCAATAATGCCCGTATGTCGTGCTCATCCAGTTGCTTTAAAACAATATCCATTACCCCTCCATTTCAGTGTGCTTAGTATTAATAATTGTTGATTAAAAAGACAGAACAACTTAACATGCATACAAAATACATGTTAATAAAGATAAAGGTACTATAATGGCTATCTCATTCAAAAAAATGTTTAAAAAAGATGACAACGACACAGGTTCTGCAGTATTAGCAGAGCACGTTGAGACCGAACAGGCAACAGCAGTTAATGAAGACGCTGCAGATACAGAGAAAAAGAAAGGGAAACACGGTGAGCCAGGATTTTGTTGCGGTTCATGTTCATAATAATTTGAATAATGAAGTAACTGTAAACCTCAAGCCAGCGAGGTTTATGGTTATTTCAATCTTTAACCTGTCAGGTGGTTATCACCTGTAACTTCGGCCAGCATGTCAGCCACTTCTTGGAGGTAACACGCTGTTCAAATACCGTAAGTAACCGACGTGGATTATAGGTAACCTGCAATTGCCAGAGCGATTCAGTGCCAAAAGCCGAAACCACCTCATACTCCCCCTCTTCGATTTTTCTTACTGCAATGGCTGTCTCTTTTTCAGGCCAAAAACCCATGGCATCTAATGTGCTATTGTAAGGCTCATCGCCATTACGAGTGTGCATCACCGCTTGGTTTCTTACCTGCCAATTCATAGTGGGCATTCGGCGTTTAAGAATTGATTGATGTGACTTTGCATTCTCATGCGCTGCTTCATCAGGTTTGAAATAGATAACATCAATATCATTCAAGTTGGTCGGTTCTGTATACCCATGGAGATGATCCCACACCATATTTCGAACAAAACCCGCCGCAACATAACACTGAGGCAAATTAAGTGCACAAACGGCATCTATTATCTGCACTCTTAGCGGGTCTTGCTTTAACAGCTCAACAATTCTACTCATTACTTAACATTATAGAATGCACAACCGTTGTCCACTGATATTATATTTCAGAAGCGAAGTAAGCCAGTATCTCGGCCTCTGTCATCTCTCTGGTTTTATTTGAAAAACAGTAATAATCTGGCTTTAAGTCACTGAAGTATTGCATGCTCATTGTGGCATCTTTGAGTGATGGAAAAAGACCAAGCGGCATATTGTAATGGCCTGTTTTTTTCAATCGATAGAACAGATGAGTGCCGCAATCGACACAAAAACCGCGTTCTGCCCATGCTGAAGAATCAAATGTTTTTACCTTTTCGAGCCCATCAATGCTCACTTCACTCCCACATTGAACCGCAAAGAAAGGTCCTCCTCCCCACGAACGACAGCTGTTACAATGACATACGGTAAAGCTTGGATTAACCGTTGCTGCAGTCATTTTTACCGCACCGCATAGACAACTTGCTTGATGAGAACTAATATCTGACATCTTCTATTTCCCTATTGTGTTGGTTGTTTTTTTATCCACGGAATCATCAAACTGTTATACCACTACTGTGTGTCAATACCTGTCAGGAGTAATCAGCCTTAAGATATTATCAACCGAGATCTCATTTTGTGAATGTCAAGATGGTTTAATTTCATAAAAATAATAGATATGTCACAATTTTTTCGTGATTTCTAATTAGAATCAGCTTCAGACGTTAATGTTATGGAGTAGCTATGAAAGAAGTACAGTTTAGGACAATTGATAAGCTTTTTATCAAAATGTCGATTAACGATAAAATGTGGGCGATTTTTGCACTTTTCTTATTGGCATTGAGTGCTACAGCGCTCGGTCGATACCAGCAGACAATCAACCATATTGAATCTGAGTCTGTCGCATATGCAGAAGCCAAACTATCTGGCGTTATTTCTGTATTAAACCAAACCGACAAGGCCGAGATCTCTAATTTTGGTATTAAAAAAGTAAATACGCTTAAGGATAGCCAAAATAATAAGGGGGTAGTTACGGTAACCGCTCAGTCAGCAGGCCACTACTACTCACTCACTCACGATTTTTCGCAGCAAGAATCATCAGCCAAACAGCAAGCCCTATCCACTTTTTTACTTACTTTTTTATGGCTATTACCTATTGGGTTGTTTTTATATTGGGTTGCAACTTTCTTAGGAGGCGCCCTATGGGTGCTCTACAGCACGACACTCAAAATTGCAGATGGTGATTTGACCTCCCGTTTAGGCTTTCACCCTGGTCGTGATGAATTCGGGACAATTGGTTGTGCACTTGATAATGCAATGGATACCTTGAGTGAACTGGTTATTTCAGTTAAAGAGAATGTCTCTACATTAAACCTAACCACCTCTTCTTTTCAAAAAGAGATGAATCAGAGCCAATTGCAAATCACTAATCAATACGCCTCTTTAGATTCAGTAGCAACGGCAATGGAACAGATGACCGCTTCAGCTCATGAGGTATCATCGGTTGCAAAACAAGCCACGGCAAAAGTGGAGGGAGACTCTCAATATGTTGATTCCAGCTATCAACGTGTGCAACATGTTATCAGCGAGATTAAACAACTATCAGGTTACATCACCGAGACCTCAAGTTCAGTGGTCTCTTTGAACGAGAATACCACTCATATAAATGATGTCATCACCACAATAAATGCCATCTCAGAGCAGACGAACCTACTAGCACTTAACGCTGCTATTGAAGCCGCTCGTGCTGGAGAACAGGGACGTGGATTTGCTGTTGTGGCTGATGAAGTTAGAACCCTTGCTAGTCGAACTCAAACGGCAACTGTTGAAATCCAGTCAATGATAGAAAAATTGCAAACTGAGAGTAAGAATATTGCAGATATCACGTCTAAAACAGTCGAACAAGCTCAAACTAGTAGCGAGTTAATCAGTGATATTGGAAATGATGTAAAGGGGATCTCTGAATCATCAAGAGAAGTGATGGACATGAGTATTCAGATCTCTACCTCTGCAGAAGAACAGAGTGATGTGGCCAATAACATTGCCACAGAGCTGAGTCATATTCGTACTCAATCAAATACGATTACCCAAGTCGCTGAACAATCATCGATGGGCGTGTCTAAACTTTCTATTGCCACCGCTTCTCTTGGAGAGATTCTAGAGCGTTACCGCACATCATAAGAGTGACACACAAAAAAACCCCCAACGCCGTTACATTGGGGGCAACATAAAATCATGTTCAATAGTCGTGACAATCATGAAGCAAACAAGAGACTACTACTGAGTAGCGGCACCTTGTTCAACCCAAGTACCGATGAGAGTACGTTCATCATCAGTCATTTGAGTGAGGTTACCCAGCGGCATAACTTGCGTTTGTACTGCTTGGGCCATAATACGAGGGACGTTCAGTTTAATGTCGTCCGCCGTATCTAAAATGACACCACCAGGGGCTGTTTGAAAAGCAGGATGAGTTGGTGTCCCCGAGTGACACACAGTGCAACGCTCTTCAATCACAGATTTAATGTCTGTAAAAACCACTTGTGCTGGTTGTGTTGTTGGTGCCGCTTTTTGCTGGGCAAGAGGTGAAGTCACATACGCTAATGTAATCATACCTAACGCGGCGACTGGCACTGTCCATGCAAACTTTTGACTACCGTGACGTGTATTAAAGTAGTGGCGAACCAGAATACTAAATACCGCAAGCCCAGATAGAATTAACCAGTTAAACTCTGAACCATAGGTACTTGGAAAGTGGTTACTGATCATAATAAACAGCACAGGCAGTGTTAAGTAGTTATTATGACGAGAACGTAGCAATCCTTTCGCTGGTAGAGCAGGATCCGGTTCGCGGTTTTCTGCAATCGCTTTTACCAAGCTTCGCTGTGACGGAATGATCACTCGGAAAACGTTGCCGACCATAATCGTACCAATCATCGCGCCGATGTGGATATACGCTCCGCGTCCGCTGAATACTTGTGATAATCCATAGGCAGCGCCAACCAGACCAAAGAACAGAATGGCACTTAACAGCACAGGCTTTTTACCTAATGCAGAATCACATAACAGATCATAGATAAACCATGCGGCAATTAATGAAGCGACACCTAGAGCAATTGCACTGGTAGAGTCTAAACCAGAGCCTGGAGCAACGAGATAGATATCGGCATTGAGGTAGTAAACCACCGCCAGTAAAAGCATGCCGGTAATCCAAGTGAAGTACGCTTCCCATTTAAACCAATGTAGGTTTTCAGGCATGGTTGATGGCGCTAACTTATATTTCTCTAGATGGTAGATCCCTCCGCCGTGTATTGCCCATAAATCACCCGTTAAGCCAGTTTTGGGGTTAACACGGTTTAGGTTGTTTTCTAACCAGTTAAAATAGAACGATGCTCCTATCCATGCGACACCAACAACAATGTGTGCCCAACGAACTGCTAGATTCAACCATTCGGTAATATGCGGATCCATAAATTACTCCTTTAATTCTTCCAGTACTCCCCCTCTCTTCGGGCAAATACTGTTCATACCTTCTTAATATTGTGATTTCCTGCTAGGCAGGAGGTTAAGTTGATTTCGTAATAGCTGTCTGACCCTTGACTTACATATCACGAAGACGAAACAATGCGATTTTGTTGATCTGTGTAATCGCCTGCGAAAATTCGGTTTCAAGATCGTTATCAATACGAGCTTCAAACGACTCTAAAATCTGAAAGCGATTCGCCCCTTTCACTGCCATAATAAAAGGAAACTGAAAACGCGCTTTATACTGATTGTTATAACGGGTAAATTTCTCAAACTCTTCTGTAGTGCACTGATCAATACCCGCTCCTGATTGCTCTGAGGTCGATGATTCAGTCAACGTACCGTCCATCGCGGCTTTCCCAGCTAAATCTGGGTGGGCATTAATAAGATCGAGTTGTTTTTTCTTATCGGCACTCAACAATATTTGAGACATTTTTTGATGCAACACCTCTATCTTGTCGTCATTACCAGTAAGACCACTGTCAAAGGCGGCCTCAGCGACCCATGGGCTGTGTTCATACACATCAGCAAAGTGGCTAACAAAAAGCTCTCTTGTCATGGTTGAAGGCTGACAACTTACAAAGTGGCTCATGGTTAGTACTCCTGCATACTGGCGTGGGGATGGTTTTCGTGCCAGTGTCTAGCAATATCAATGCGGCGACATAACCACACTTGATCGTGTTGTTTTACATATTCTAAAAAGCGCTTTAGTGCCGCAATTCGCCCTGGTCGACCAATCAGACGGCAATGCAACCCCACTGACATCATTTTTGGTGCAATTTCGCCCTCTTCATATAACGTATCAAACGTATCTTTTAAATACTGAAAGAACTGATCGCCAGAGTTAAAACCTTGCACTGTTGAGAAGCGCATATCATTGGCGTCTAATGTATATGGGATCACTAACTGAGGCTTATCCCCCTCGGTATGCCAATAGGGTAAGTCGTCATCGTAGGCATCAGAGTCATACATAAAGCCCCCCTCTTCTGCAACAATCTTACGGGTATTTGGACTGGTACGTCCGGTATACCAGCCAAGTGGACGCTCACCAGTAATCTTGGTGATAATATCGATCGCTTTATAAAGGTGATCACGCTCTTGCGCATAATCCATCTTTTGATAATCAATCCAGCGGTAACCGTGACTGCAGATTTCATGATTGGCTTCCACCATCGCTTTTGCCACATCTGGATGACGCTCTAAGGCCATCGCGACAGCAAAGATAGTTAACGGGATATCATACTTCTCAAACAGACGCAGCACACGCCATACACCTGCTCGGCTACCATATTCATAAATAGATTCCATACTAATATGGCGTTCATTTGGAAAAGGTTGAGCGCCTGGGATCTCAGAGAGAAAGGCTTCAGATTCAGCATCACCATGCAAAATACTACGCTCGCCACCCTCTTCATAATTCAATACAAACGACACCGCCACGCGAGCACTATTTGGCCAGTTCGGATTTGGCGGAACCTGACCATAACCGATAAGATTTCTTGGATAATCCTTGCTCATTGAACAGCTCCTTAATGAAATTGACGTCAAATTACTTTCTTTGCCAAAATAAACGACTTTCTTGGATGAGGCATACCTTTAACGCCCTAATGTTTTTAATTTGTACCATGAATTGTATACAATCATCAAGAAAAATGTAAATATTTTGTTTCTAAACTAATGGTGGACACTAATCAAGTGTAAAGGCTAATGATATTAAGTGCTAACTGACAGCGAATGAAACTATACAGTCAACGCAAAGTAACATTATTGCAACATTGTTCTTTACTAATTAAAAAATTGTGTACATAGTTAGTAAAACATAAAAACAATTGAATTTAATTTGACCTATTTAATCATAATGAAGATTGTAATAGAG
>NZ_JAKJSQ010000087.1:0-12897 GCF_050337105.1 Aliivibrio kagoshimensis | reverse complement strand
TTTTGTTCGGATTCAAATAAGATAAGCGCTTAAGTGTGTTTTGAGAAACTTTAAGATTTAGTCGATTGCTAAGAACTTTCCGAATTGTAAGAATTTGCTTGGCGACCTTAGCGCTGTGGACCCACCTGATCCCTTGCCGAACTCAGAAGTGAAACGCAGTAGCGCCGATGGTAGTGTGGGGTTTCCCCATGTGAGAGTAGGACATCGCCAGGCTTTAAATAGCATAATGCTGAATAGACACTGCGGAGTGGTAGTTCAGTTGGTTAGAATACCGGCCTGTCACGCCGGGGGTCGCGGGTTCGAGTCCCGTCCACTCCGCCATTATTAAGAAAACCTGAGTCTAGCGACTCAGGTTTTTTTTCGTCTGAGCAAAATGAAACCTACGAATTTATGAGTGATGATATGCACCGCAAGACGCCGTGGATCCCTCCATGGAGGCTTGATCATAGCGTCCATGCTATGGACACTTGCTCAAGCAAATCACCACTCACTAACAGTTATTGGATGCCGGCCTGTCACGCCGGGGGACGTGTTGCTCTCAAGGTGTTAGAAAGTCCCGTCCACTCCGCCATTATTAAGAAAACCTGAGTCTAGCGACTCAGGTTTTTTTTCGTCTGAGCAAAATGAAACCTACGAATTTATGAGTGATGGTATGCACCGCAAGACGCCGTGGATCCGTCCATGGAGGCTTGATCATAGCGTCCATGCTATGGACACTTGCTCAAGCAAATCACCACTCACTAACAGTTATTGGATGCCGGCCTGTCACGCCGGGGGACGTGTTGCTCTCAAGGTGTTAGAAAGTCCCGTCCACTCCGCCATTATTAAGAAAACCTGAGTCTAGCGACTCAGGTTTTTTTTCGTCTGAGAAAAATGAAACCTACGAATTTATGAGTGATGATATGCACCGCAAGACGCCGTGGATCCGTCCATGGAGGCTTGATCATAGCGTCCATGCTATGGACACTTGCTCAAGCAAATCACCACTCACTAACGGTTATTGGGTGCAGGCCTGTCACGCAGAGGTTTAAGGTTTTTCCTTTAAAAAAGTAGACGAATCAATAACTGATTATTTACATTGCAATTTATTATGTACCTATCGCCAACTTTCAACTTTCAACTTTCAACTTTCAACTTTCAACTTTCAACTTTCAACTTTCAACTTTCTAGCGATCTATAGATATAAAAAAACCTCAGTCAGAAACTGAGGTACATAACAATAAGGGGGATGTTATTAATTGATGTTGCGTATTTATTATTGTAGGAGAGAAATCTGTAATGTGTTGATTTGAGCCAACAGCCAGGTGACGGCAAGTAGATCTGCGCTGCCACCGGGGCTTATATTTCGTTGAATAAGTTGTTCGTCAAACTCAACTAATAATGACTCAATATTCTCGTTACTGCTGCCACCCTGGTTTATCAATCTTCTTGAATACGTTTGCACGTAAAAGAGACCTTCTAAACCGCCGCGGGCAACAACATTGGTGTCAGAGTTAATTGCCATTAAACTTAACAGAGATTGCCATAGTGCTTGTTCATGAGAGTAGCCTGTGAGGATGGCATCTTCATAACTTGGCAGTCCATGTTTCATTATGGTGGCGTACCCAGATTCAGCTTCACCTCGAATACCAGTAAGACCATGATCTTGATATAACCGTTCACCAGCTGAAACTGCAGTTGATTTTTTCTGTTTTAACTCATTGTGAGTTAAGCCACGTGTCATCGTTGCAATTGATTCACTGATGGTTTTAGAGTAGATAGAGCGGTTATTACCCGTAAGCCAACCCACGACGCCACAGACTAAACCTAGTGAGAAGATCATACCTTTATGGGTATTGATCCCGTCAGTTGCCATAAACATATTACGTTCACAGGTAATTCCAATTGGTCGTAAATGGTGCAAAAGTGACGATAAATCTTCCTGCCTATGCTCATAACCTGTTTGCACAAACTGTGCTAAAAAAGGGTTAATCGCATCAGCACTCTTTTCGAAGGTAGTAATATCCATATCACTGTGTGACCCATTGGACGTCACATCAACTAGTCCCGGTTTAGGGGTTAAATTGACTTCAACCAACATAGAATGGTAAGCAAGGTCACCAATAACTTTCGACAGTTCAGTCGGTGTTAACTTCCAGTTACTATGTTGTGGAGCACTATCTACAAGAAGACTTATCGCCGAATTATGCATGAGTAATCATCTCTTCCACTTTAGTTAATAAATCATCAACGGTATGTGCTCTTGAACGTATGCAAATCACCGCTTCTTCATCACACACTAAGCATTGTCTTTTTTTAATGCCGAGTCCGTTTCTGCTGACGATTTGACCATCAATATTGATGACATCAAGATCCATTAATCGACCAAGTTTATGAGTATGTTCAATCCTCATCATAGCTTGCTTTAATTGGGTAACCGTTTCAGGTTCCACAATGAAGATCGCTTCTTGGCCAGTATTCTCATGAATAATTTGGCGTGTTAATACAGGCCAGCTATTGCTTGAGCATATCTCTGTAATGGCAGAAATACCTTGTTCAAAAATCGTATTGCTCATTGAACTGATTTTATTTCTGCCTGGCATATTGATGGTGAAAGAGATCAGTGGCAAAGAGTATTTATCTAACCAGACTCTTTGTCTTTTCACTCGTGCTTCTTTATTTTCAAGAATCTCACATAAACCAACGGGTATATTAGGATTGTATGTCATCTTTTACCTGCCTTATGCAATCTATTATTGAACCGTCACGGTAGTGAACTAATCCAACAACACGATCGGTAAATTCAATTGGCTTAGGCGTGCCAGTAATCATAAGTGCTCTATTTTTAAGTGCTTCAATACTTAAAACTGGTAGCCCTGCTTTTACAAGTCTCTCTTTTAGCTCTTCACGACGTGGGTTAACGGCAACTCCTTGATCCGTTACTAGAACATCGATGCTCTGTCCAGGCGTGATTACATTAGTGACGCTTTCTACTACTGTTGGGATTCTGCCACGTACCAGTGGAGCGACAATAATAGAAAGGTTAGCTGCTGCTGCTGTATCACTATGACCACCTGAAGCCCCTCGTAATACACCGTCAGAGCCAGTGATTACGTTAACATTGAAATCAGTATCAATTTCTAATGCACTTAAGATCACAACATCTAAACGGTCAACAGCGCAGCCTTTTGATGATGGGTTTGCATATTGATTTGCAGTGATTTCAATATGGTTTGGGTTACGCCCGAGTGATTCAACCGCTTGAATATCAAAACACTGAACATCAAGTAGTGTCTCAATTAACCCTTTTTCATGTAGGTCAACCATGGTTGAAGTAATACCACCAAGACCAAAGCTTGCTTTGATGTTCTTCTCTACCATGCTGTCTTCTAAGAAGCGAGTTACAGCAAGAGATGCGCCACCTGAACCGGTTTGAATTGAGAATCCATCTTTGAAGTAACCCGAGTTCTCAATAACAGCAGCGCCCTGTTTCGCGATTAATAGCTCACGAGGGTTTTTAGTTAGACGAGTTGCACCACCACCAATTTTACTTGGGTCGCCAACTTCAGTAACCGTTACAATGCTGTCTACTTGATCTTGGCAAATTGACGCAGGGTGGTTCGGGAACGCAACGACTTCTTCGGTGAGTAAAACAACGTGTCTAGCATGGTCAGCATCAACGCGAGCATAACCTAGTGAGCCACAGCGTGATTTACCGTGGAAGCCGTTTGCATTACCAAACTCATCACTACATGGAACACCAATGAAAGCGACATCAATTGAGATTTCTCCCGTTTCCACCAGATGGACACGACCACCATGTGAGTGAATGTGTACTGGGTTTTCAAGCAGGCCGTGAGAAATTTCATCGGCTAGTTTTCCACGCATTGCAGAGGTGTAGATTTTAGTGATAACACCGTTCTTAATGTGTTCTACCAGTGGAGCATGACACTCACTGACTGAGCTAGAGGCAAGCGTTAGGTTTTTGAAGCCCATTTCTGCAATCTTAGCAACCACAAGGTTAATCGTCTTATCACCATCGCGGAATGCGTGGTGGAAGGAGATGGTCATTCCATCGGTTAAACCAGAGTTAGTTATTGCAGACTCTAGGTCATCAAACAGTTTACGGCTCTTCTTTTTTACTTCATCCGTTAGATGAGGTGTGGTCGCGTTTGCGTCTGTAAAAAGAGTAGTATTAGAATCAATAAGATCCTGTGGGATGTCTCTATTTAGTGTATTAGTAGTCATGACAAACCTTATTTTTTAATTCCTGTTTGAGCACGCTGAAGAGTCCAGTGAGCACGTTCAATTATTGGGCTATCAACCATTTTCCCGTTTAGAGAAATAACGCCTAAACCTTTTCTTACGCCTTCTTCTGCCGCTTCAATGACCGCTTGTGCGTGATCCACTTCTGCTTGAGTTGGTGAGAATATGTTATGAACGATTTCAATTTGAGATGGGTTGATTAACGATTTGCCATCAAAACCAAGTTGCTTGATTTGCTCAGCTTCTTTAATAAAGCCTTGTTCGTTATTTACATCAGAGTAAACCGTGTCAAATGCCATGATTCCAGCTGCACGAGCGGCTTGTAGAATTGAGCAACGAGCGAATAGAAGTTCAATACCGTTTGGAGAGCGTTGAGTTCTTAAATCACGGACATAATCTTCAGCGCCCAGCGCAATACCAATTAAGCGTTTTGATGAGTGAGCGATTTCGACTGCATTATTGATACCTTCAGCACTTTCAATAGCAGCAAGCATTTTGGTGCTACCCACTTCACGACCACACTGTTGTTCAATCTCTTCTATATGGCGCTCCATATCAATAACATCTTGAGCACGGTCTGTTTTCGCTAAACGCACTACATCAGCACCACCGCGAACAACAGCTTGCAAGTCTTTAATACCAAACTCAGAGTCAATTGGGTTAACACGTACAACGGTTTCAATATCTTGATAAAGAGGGTGTTGAAGCGCATGAAATACGAGTAATCTTGCGGTGTCTTTTTCTCGAAGTGCAACAGAATCTTCTAGATCAAACATGATCGCATCAGGCTTGTAGATGAATGTGTTGCTAAGCATAGCGGCGCTAGCCCCAGGTACAAATAACATGCTACGGCGAAGTTTACTCATGATAATTGGCTCCAATTTAGGTTGTCAGTTTCGTCTGAAGCTCTAAGCGCAGCAGCTTGAACTCTCGCTTTTATTACACAGTCGAGAGCACCTTTATCATCAACCACAACATGGGCCTGGGTGACACCCATTGACTCAAGAGTATTTCTAATGGTTGCTTCGATCTCCTCTCCAAATTGTTTTTTAACAGAACTGTGTAATTCAACAGTAACGATGTTTTGACTATTTGGACCAATTCGAATCAAAATATCACTTGATTCTAAAGTTCCTGCTAGAGCTTGCTGGACAATATTCATGTATGAACCTTGTTATTTATTTGCGTAATTTATCTGTAGTGGAGTCACGTCATAAGAGACGCTGTGGAGCAATAGCTCTTACGCCGCTACATAACTGTTGGTAATAAGTTTTGACATCGTATCTTTCTTATTGTGGAACTTACAAATGTGGTCATAAGTACTTTCCGGTACGAGTCTTTGTACTTCTGGTAAGTTACCCTGCGCTAACAGAGCTCTCACACGAGATGCAGAAATAGGGACTTTATCTACGGAGATTCTTTTAATTTCACAGTAGTTAATTGGCGTGCTAGAGATCTCTTTAGTATTTAGCCAGAATTCCATCTGTTCATTATAGAAATTAGTGACGGTACAGAAAGGCTCCGTACCTACAAAACGATCAGTTATACCCAACGCTGGAGCGATATGATTTCTAAATAGCTGCAGGTCAATGGCAGTATGGCAATAATCGATCATTCCGCGCTCTTTTATGAAGTAGCTTGGAAAGGTTGCTCTAGAGATCATGTAGTCAGAACCATGGTGAATGGTGACATTCTCAATTTCGCTGATCCCCTCTTTGATCATGGCTAAACGTTCATGGAAGGAGAAATAAGAACGGTCTGCTCGAACAATGAATAGGTGTAACCAATCACAGGATTTTGCCGCCTCTCTTACAAGGTATTGATGGCCGAGAGTAAACGGATTGGCATTCATGACTATGCTACCAATTTTCTCGCCTTCTTTACGCTGGGCTGCTAACTCATTGCAGTATTCATTAATTCTATTACTGCTGTTCTCCATCAAGGTCACTTTGTCATTGACGGATGCAATTGGAAAAAAACCTGCTTGGCTAAAGGTCTCTTCATTTTCTGGTTTGGTAAAGAGGAAAAGATTAAATTGCCCCATTTCATAGGCAAAATTTACCAATTCAGTGAGAAGCTTTAGTGAGAAGCCATGACCCCTTAGTTTAGGGGAGATATTAATTGACTTAAGCACATTACCAGCCAAACCACCGCAACCTATGATCTCTTGTCCACTACGAGCAATTAAAAAATATTCGACATCATCATCAACGCTCAAGTTTGCATCTTCAAGAAACTCAATGACTTGCTGCATTTTTAATTCGTTGTTTGCGTTTATTCTTGAAAAATCATATGTATCGAACATAGTTGTGGGCCTTAATCAACGTTTGATGAAATTATGCGCTTTAGTGAGGCGAAAAAATGGATGTTCCTCACCTTTTTCAACTGCGTTTTTGGTATAAATAATTTTAATGATTTTATTTATTAACTTATTGATTTTAATCATATTAAATTAAAACCTTTAAAATTAATAAAGCGAGTTAAAGTTGCTTCGTTGAATGACAATTATCACAAAAGAGTTTTCAGATATTGTTTACATTGTGTAATGAGCTCATAGCCACTTTCGATTGGCTGTTTGAGCACTTCTTAAGACGATTAAAGAATTTCTGAATACCTATTTTTAATAGTTGAAATGAGAAGTAAGCGAAATGTCAGTTGGCATTGCGTATTCGTCTATTTATGTTGTGGGGCTATTTGTAGCATCACTCATCTTATTGGTTGGAGATAAAATGGAGCAAAGTTCACTTTTTTTGGAAGGCGTGAATTTAATGATGTTGGGTATGGGGTTTGTAGCAACATTTTTAACCCTACTTGTTGGTGCTACAACGGTTATGTCAAGAGTAGCCCAAAGATTCGTTGTACCCGTTGAGCCAAAGCCATCGTTAAAGCAGCCCAAAACACAAAGCACTGATGACACCACTTTAGTTGCTGTATTAACTGCCGCTATTCATCATCATAAAAAAAGCCTCTAGGAGAGAGTAGATGTCAAAGATTATTAAGCCTGTCGGCATTACCGACGTTGTATTAAGAGACGCTCATCAATCACTGTTTGCAACTCGTCTTCGCATTGATGATATGTTGCCTATCGCTAGCAAACTCGATGAAATTGGATATTGGTCCCTTGAAAGCTGGGGCGGCGCGACATTTGATTCTTGTATTCGTTACCTAGGTGAAGATCCTTGGGTTCGTTTGCGCGAATTGAAAAAAGCGATGCCAAAAACGCCACAACAAATGTTACTGCGCGGACAAAACCTGCTTGGTTACCGTCACTATGCCGATGATGTTGTTGATAAGTTTGTTGAGCGCGCTGTTGTTAATGGCATGGATGTATTCCGTGTTTTTGATGCAATGAATGACCCTCGTAACCTACAACGTGCTATTTCAGCAGTTAAAAAGCAAGGTGCTCACGCTCAAGGAACTATCTGCTATACCACTAGTCCGGCTCACAACTTACAGTCTTGGGTAGATGTTGCTCAATCATTAAGTGAAGATGGCGTTGACTCAATTGCCATTAAAGATATGGCGGGTATTTTAACGCCATACGAAGCGTACGATCTCGTGAAAACCTTGAAAAGTCAGGTAGACGTTGATCTGCATTTACACTGCCACGCAACGGCTGGTCTAGCAGACATGACGCTAATGAAAGCCATCGAAGCGGGTGTTGACCGTGTTGATACGGCTGTCTCTTCAATGAGCTGTACCTATGGACACCCTGCGACAGAATCTGTAATTGCAATGCTTGCCGGTACTGAGCGTGATACTGGTTTAGACCTTATCAAGGTTGAAGAAGTGTCGGCTTACTTCCGTGAAGTTCGTAAAAAATACGCAGAATTTGAAGGCCAATTAAAAGGCACTGACTCACGTATCCTTGTGGCTCAAGTTCCTGGCGGCATGTTAACTAATATGGAAAGCCAATTAAAGCAGCAGAATGCAGCGGATAAATTGGATGAAGTATTGTTAGAAATCCCTAAAGTAAGAGAAGACCTAGGTCACTTACCATTAGTGACTCCAACCTCTCAAATTGTTGGAACTCAAGCGGTTATCAATGTATTGATGGGTGAACGTTATAAAACAATCACTAAAGAGACAGCCGGCGTCCTAAAAGGCGAATACGGCAAAACACCTGCTGCAGTTAATGCAGAGCTTCAACAGCGTGTGCTTGATGGCGCAGAAGCGATTACATGTCGTCCTGCTGATGTTATTGATGCCGAAATGGAATCTTTAGAGCAAGAAGTTCTAAAAGAAGCGGCAGAAAAAGGCATTACTCTTGCTGATGACACGATTGATGATGTATTGACCGTGGCGTTATTTACTCAGGTTGCTTGGAAATTCCTTGAAAACCGTGGCAACCCAGACGCCTTTGAACCAGTACCAACTCTTGAGTCTGCGAAAAAAGCACTGCAAGGCAGCTCAGAAGATCAAGCGGGTGTTTACACCGTTAAAGTTGAAGGTCAGAGCTATGTTGTTGAAGTGAATGAAGGTGGTGATATTACACAATATGCTGCTATGACTCCTTCTGCTCAGTCAGGTTCTGGGTTAGCTTCTGCAGCTCCAGCTGGCGAGGGTGAGCCAATGGATGCACCTCTAGCAGGAAATATCTGGAAAATTATAGCTAAACCCGGACAGCAAGTCGAAGAGGGAGAAGTTCTTCTTATCCTTGAAGCGATGAAGATGGAAACAGAGATTAGAGCACCAAAAGCAGGCGTTCTTCAATCGATGGATGTATCTGAAGGCGATGCCGTTCAAGTTGGCGACCAACTGCTGTCGATAGCATAAGAGGTAAAAATGGATCAGATATTAGCGCTTGTAAATGATTTCGGCTTGTTCCACTTACAGTGGGGACAAGCGATCATGATCATCGTTGGCCTAGGTTTACTCTACTTGGCCATAGTTAAACAGTTCGAACCTTTATTATTAGTACCGATTGGCTTTGGTGGCATTCTGGCTAACTTACCAGATGCTGGTTTAGCCATCTCAGCCGTTGAAAGTGCGCTGCATGCAGGTAAACCTGAAGTGCTTGCAGCATTTAGTAACGTCCTTGGTGCTGCTGAGTCTTCAGCTGCTGCATTAAAGGAGTCACTGAAATTTGCGACGCCAAGCCAACTTGCTGAAATCAAACTGCTTGCTCAAGAGTTTAACTACTCTGATGGCATGTTATACGTTTTTTATAGTGTTGTGATTGCAACGGGTATTGGCCCACTTGTTATCTTTATGGGTGTTGGGGCAATGACCGACTTTGGTCCGCTATTGGCTAACCCTAAAACGCTACTGCTTGGTGCTGCGGCTCAGTTTGGTATTTTTGCAACGGTATTAGGTGCACTTGGACTTAGCTCTCTAGGTATTATGGACTTCAGTGTCGCTCAAGCTGCTGCTATTGGTATCATCGGTGGTGCTGATGGTCCAACGGCTATCTACGTTTCAAGCATGCTTGCTCCTGAGTTACTGGGTGCGATTGCGGTTGCAGCATACTCATACATGGCGCTGGTTCCAATGATCCAGCCGCCAATCATGAGAGCGCTTACTACCGCAGATGAACGTCAAATAACTATGTCACAGTTGCGACCAGTAAGTAAGGTTGAGAAGATCTTTTTCCCACTGATGCTGCTGATTTTGATTGCGATGTTATTGCCTTCTGCAACTCCGTTACTTGGCATGTTTTGTTTCGGTAATATCATGCGTGAGTGTGGTGTTGTTGAGCGTTTATCAGACACGGCTCAAAATGGTCTTATTAATATTGTTACCATTTTCCTAGGTCTATCTGTTGGTTCTAAGCTTGTTGCTGATAAGTTTCTTCAGCCACAAACTATCGGAATCTTAGTATTGGGTATTGTTGCATTCTGTATCGGTACTGCGACGGGAATCCTGATGGCTAAGCTTATGAATAAGTTCAGCAAGCATAAAGTTAACCCATTAATTGGTTCTGCAGGTGTATCTGCAGTACCGATGGCAGCAAGGGTATCAAATAAAGTTGGTTTAGAGGATAACCCTCAAAACTTCTTATTGATGCACGCTATGGGACCTAATGTCGCAGGTGTTATCGGTTCAGCGGTTGCCGCTGGCGTGATGATCAATTATGTTTTAGGTAGTTAATGTGTGATGGTCAGGATCTTTATAGATCCTGATCAACGTTTCCTTGCTATGCAACTGATAGTATCGTAACTATAATTGATTAATTAGTTACTACTATCTATCTGCAAGGTGAATGTGTTGTTTCAATGGTTACCCGATAGAATCTACTCAGGTTTGTCTTTCAAAACTCGATTACTGTTATTACTATCATTAGTGGTTAGTGTGCAGCTCTTTTTTATCGGGTACATCTTTCATATAACGTTAAGCAATACGATTCAACAGCAGGTCGGCACCCGTGCCATGGTTCAGGCTCGTGAGATTGCGAGTGATTATGAACTTATCGAAGCTGTTGATAACGACCATCGTCGAGTTGTTCAAAGCCTTATTGACCGTTTATCTCCTTATACTGATGCTGACTATATTGTTGTTGGCAATAATGATGAAGTTCGTTTAGCACACCCTAATCCGAGCAAAGTTGGATTACAAATGGTGGGAGGAGACAGTTCTCGGGCTCTTAAACTGGGCGAGTCCTATTACTCCATTCGCAAGGGAAGCTTAGGTTTTGCGATACGTGGTAAAGCACCTATTTTTTCATCGAGCAATGAGATTATTGGTGTCATCTCTGTTGGCTACTTACTTGATAGTATCGATACCTGGTTCTCTTTCTATCTCCAACCCGTTTTTTTCACGCTGTTATTAACACTGCTTATTTCATTTATTGGTGCGTGGGCGTTTGCAAGACACATTAAGCGGCAGATGTACGATATGGAGCCCAATGAAATTGCACTCTCATTGCGTCTTCAGGAGTCTGTTTTACAAGCGGTGTATGAAGGTATTATTGCCGTTGATAGGCAAGGAAAAATCGTCACTGTAAATAAAACTGCACTCAGTATTTTAGGAATTAGCTATTCCCCACAATATCTTATTGGTCGTATGGTCAATGAGTTTGTAACACCAGCTTCTTTTTTGCTGTGCCACCCATCGAGTGACAATATTAATGATGAAGTGATCAATTTAAATGGTGAGACGCTCATTGCCAGCCGTGTTGCGATTATTGATAACGGTGAGCATTCAGGTTGGGTGGTCAGTTTCAGAAGGCGTAATGATATTAATACGCTTACGCATCAATTAACTCAAGTACGTCAATTTACAGAGAATTTCAGAGTTGTGACGCATGAGCATGCAAACCGGCTGTCAACCATTAGTGGTCTGATTCAGATTGGGGAGTATGATCAAGCGTTAAAAACGATTCGAAGTGAAACAGAAAATCAGCAACAACTGATTGATTATGTCTCCAATACGTTTAACTGTCGCATTATTGCTGGCTTACTGCTTGGGAAATATAGCCGAGCACAAGAGCTGGGCTTAAAATTGGAATTTGAATCAACCTGTTTACTTCAATCTGAACCTGTGAATATTTCATCGAATGAACTCGCAGCCGTGATCGGAAACCTATTAGACAACGCGTTTGAAGCAACATTAAAGAATCCCAATAGCAACAAAACGATCGTTCTCTTAATTACAGACATTACAGATGAGTTAGTTGTCGAAGTCAGTGATAATGGAGCAGGTGTTGATCTTGATAAAGTTCACCTACTGTTTGAAAAAGGGGCGACGAGCAAAGAAGAAGATGGGCATGGTATTGGTCTGTATTTGGTTCACCGTTTTATCACAAACGCTGGTGGCGTGGTGATCGTAGACGAAGCTGAACCGCTCGGAGCAATATTTTCACTATTTGTACCAAATAAGAGATAAATAATATGGATATGATAGATGTACTTATCGTTGAGGATGAAGCTAATATTGCCGAGCTGCATACTCAATTCCTCCAACAAAGCTTTCGATTTAAACCGGTAGGAATCGCAAAAAATTTAGCGGAAGCTAGAAATATGATCCGTTTACTGAAACCTCAATTGATTCTTCTGGATAATTTTCTTCCAGATGGCAAAGGGATCGATCTCCTTAAAGAGCAGCTAGGTACGAAAAATAGTTGTGACATTATTTTTATAACCGCAGCGAGCGATATGGATACAGTGAGGGAATCGGTACGTAGTGGTGTATTTGATTACTTACTAAAACCGATTGCTTACGATCGATTACAAGATACGCTCAACCGTTATATTAAATACATTAGCTCTATTAAGGCTAATGATAGTGTTAATCAGCGTCATGTAGATTATCTATTTAATTTTCAAGCTCGCGATATGGAGAGTTCTAATTTACCAAAAGGTATTGATGAATTAACCTTAAATAAGATAAGAGAAGTGTTTAGCGTTGAATCCTCATCGAATACTGCAGACAGTTTAGGTAAACAAATTGGTGTCAGTAAAACGACAGCAAGACGCTATTTAGAGTATTTTACTGCCAGCGGTTTTTTAGAAGCAAAAATTGAACATGGCCGCGTGGGAAGACCGGAGCGAGTTTATTATAGAGCAGAGCATGACTAGTCCATTTTTGAATGATTAAATTCATATGCTACCAGTAAGCTACTGAATTTTCTCTCTATATACGGGGGTATTAGAGGGGAGTTAAATATGTTAATCTTAGGTTAATAAACATTTCCAATCAAAAAAGATTAGCTTC
>NZ_JAKJSQ010000086.1:0-12971 GCF_050337105.1 Aliivibrio kagoshimensis | reverse complement strand
AAATATAATAATCTGTTACAAATGTTGGGTTTCAGAGATAAGAATGTATTAAATTGTGACTAAAGTAGAGCTTTAGCCTAGAAGTAAAAGTCGAAGAAAACGATTGTCTTGATCTGTGGTTAATTGAAAGCGACCCTGAATTCCAGAATGAGTGAGAAATGGTCTAAATCGGYTGGTAGGTAATTGAATTTTTAAGCCACATTCAGTGACAACCAATACTTTATTAGCGGCCCCACTGTAGTGCGCCTGGTAGGCTTGGTATGAAATATTAAGCGGAAAAAAGTAAATTTTATTCATAGTCATTTTGATTTAAAAAAAGTAGCAACGACAACATCGTTGCTACTTTGCGTAGATGTTAAATAGATAACGCTTTGTTTACTTTTTCAAACAAATCGTTGGCTAAATTCTCAAGTTGAGCCAATTTTTCAAGCTCAGCCCTCATCAATTGTTGACGATTTGTATCATATTGACGGTATTTTAACAAAGGATCAATAATTCGTGAGGCAATCTGTGGATTCGATTCATTTAACTGCGTGAGAATCTCACCGATAAACTGGTAACCCTCTCCAGATTTCTGATGGAAGTACACAGGATTTGCATTGAAGAATGAACCAACCAGACTTCTGATTCGATTAGGATTCTTAAAGTCAAACGCCGGGTGAGAGTCCATTAACGATTTAATGTTACTTAGTGCATCTTCTGAAGGGTTAGTTCCTTGAAGAATGAACCACTTATCCATAACCAAACCATCATGTGACCATTTCTCACTGAAGTCAGCCATGACACGTGAACGGCATGCTAATTGAGCACTGTTCGCCGCTGTCATTGCAGCCATAGTATCAGTCATGTTGTTGGCATTGTCGTACTGCTCTGATACTAATGTATTGCCATTTTCACTAAACGCTAAGAACGATAAGCAGACATTTCGCAGTGAACGTTTAGCGATAGAGGCATGCTCGACATCATAAGCATCTTGCTTAAGACTGCCATACGTGGCATTCAGCTCATCTGAAAGTTCCAGAGCAAATGTTTTCTTGATTGAAGACAATACTGAGTGAATCGCGTCCACATCAATTTCGCTATACCAACCAGCGACTTCATTTTCATTAGGCAGTGACAACATTTCAGCAATAAACGCAGGATCGAGATCGTTATCAAGAAGCGCACCACGGAAAGCATCAACCACATTCTCAGGCAGTGCAAATGCTCTGTCTTGTTGAAGATTGGCTACATTCTGTTTGATGTGTTTCGCCAGCAGAATCTGGCCTGCATTCCATCGAGCAAACTCATTGGTAGAATGCACCATTAAGAAGGCCAGTTCATCATCGGAGTAATCAAACTCAAGATTAACAGGGGCAGAAAACTCTCTAAGTAGTGAAACGGTCGGTTTTTCCGAAACGTCATCAAATGTGAAAGTTTGTTCAAATTCCGTCACATTGAGAACGTTATTCACCGCTGTTCCGTTACGCTGTAGCGAAATAGCATCACCTTGAGCATTATATAATTCAATGTCTAAAGGGATGTGAAGCGCTGCTTTTTCAGCTTGTTCCGCACTTGGAGCAGTATGTTGAACGACAGTTAAGTGATATTGTTGTTTATCATTATCATACGCTTCTGTTACACGTAGTGTCGGGGTACCAGATTGTGCATACCATAATCTAAACTGAGTAAGATTTACGCCAGAAGCATCTTCCATCGCTTTAACAAAGTCTTCGCAGGTGGCCGCTGTTCCATCATGTCTCTCAACATAGAGTTTCATCCCTTTTTGGAACGACGTTTCTCCTAGTAAAGTGTGAATCATGCGAATCACTTCACTGCCCTTTTCATACACCGTTAAAGTGTAGAAGTTATTCATCTCAATCACTTTGTCAGGACGAATTGGATGGGACATTGGTCCGCGATCTTCAGCGAATTGAGGCCCTCTTACTACTCTCACATTACCAATACGGTTTACAGAACGAGAACCAAGATCAGAGGAGAACTCTTGATCGCGGAAAACAGTCAATCCCTCTTTAAGACTTAGCTGGAACCAGTCACGACAAGTGATTCGGTTACCGGTCCAGTTATGGAAATATTCATGACCAATCACCGCTTCAATACCTAAGTAGTCGGTATCGGTGGCAGTTTCTGAGTTTGCTAATACATACTTAGAGTTAAAGATGTTTAACCCTTTATTCTCCATCGCGCCCATGTTGAAGAAATCAACCGCGACGATCATGTAGATATCAAGATCATATTCAAAACCGAAACGCTCTTCATCCCATTTCATTGAGTTGATTAACGATTTCATTGCATGTTCAGTACGGTTTAAATTACCTTTATCAACATAGATTTCTAAGGTGATATCTCGGCCAGTGCACGTGGTGAAGCTATCACTAAGAAGATCAAAACTGCCTGCAACCAAAGCAAATAGGTAACACGGTTTTGGGAATGGGTCTTGCCATAACACCCAATGGCGGCCATTGTCTAAATCGCCTTTATCTAAGCGATTACCGTTACTAAGTAGTGATGGGTAAAGTGCTTTATCCGCTATCACTTTAGTTGTGAACTTCGCTAATACATCTGGACGGTCAAGGTAATAGGTGATACGACGGAAACCTTCCGCTTCACACTGAGTACAGAACCCATCACCTGATTTATATAAACCTTCTAAAGCCGTATTCTCTTGAGGATTGGTTTTAGTCACAATGGTAAGTTCAAACGCATCTGGAAGCGCGTGAATCTCAAGCGTCCCTTTAGCGACTGTGTAATCTGTCCATGTTTTACCATCCACTTCGATGCTTACTAGGGTAAGATCGTCGCCATCTAGAACCAATGTATCTGATGTTTTTAATTTTTTAACTTTGCTTACTGCTGTCACGGTCGTATCTGTTTCATGCAGATCAAATGTCAAATCAATATCAGTGATTGTAAATTCAGGCGAACAGTAATCTTCTCTATATTTTGCTTGAGGTTGTGCAGTCATACGGATTCCTTTTTTCCTTTAACTTTCAGCAGTAGCATAAAATACTGGAAATATCACAATGCAGTCATTGTTGATATGGCTTTTAAAAATAATGTCGCGATAAACTATCTGTATTAAATTGTAAAGATTCGCCTTTATACTAATTCAATGGAAAATATTTGCATTAGAAATTTTAATCTATTTATTGGATTTTGCGACACAGATATAAAAAAACGAAGCCAATGGCTTCGTTTTAAATCAGTACCCATTAGCTAAATTAATTATTAGCAATATCTAAGGTAATCGCAACCGCTTCATTCAGATATGCATCAGGACTTTCGTAATCTTTTGGAATATCGTCAACGGATTTATACAGCTCTTTCCCGTCGTGTTTTTTCCTCAGATTAACGCGCTCTAGCCTATCCGCTTCTACTTTATCGCTCTCTAACTCCCGCACAGCTTCATTTAATGAAACGGTGTTGTCATCTTTATGCGCTTTGTAGTATTTGATATCTTCGCGGATAAAATCAAACTCAAGTTCACTCTCTATCCGTTTTTCATGGGAAAGAGTGAGCTTAGCAACTAATGGCGTCACGTCATTCAAGCGCTGGTAACTTGCTCGATTGATACTGTCCCATGGCAGTGCATTATCTTCCACACTTTCACCGGTTTCCGCAGGGTCAACCGCAGAAGGAAAACTAATGTCAGGAACAACACCACGGTTCTGGGTACTACCACCATTAATTCGATAGAACTTCTGAATAGTATATTGCAAATGACCTAACGGGGTATCAAACAGATCATACACTTCACTTAATGAACGATGTTGTTGAACCGTACCCTTGCCAAATGACTGCTCTCCAAGTACTACAGCACGGCCATAATCTTGCAGTGCAGCGGCAAATATTTCAGAGGCAGAAGCACTGTATCGATTAATTAACACGGTTAGTGGGCCGTCATAACTCACTTTACCATCACTGTCAGAGTTCACTTTGACACGACCATAACTGTCGCGAACTTGCACGACAGGGCCACTCGTAATAAACAGACCCGTTAACGCCGTCGCTTCGGTTAATGCACCGCCACCATTGTTACGTAAATCAACAATAATGCCGGATACACCCTGCTCTTTAAGTGACGCGATCTGTTTTTTGGTGTCTTTTGATAAGCCGACATAAAAGCTTGGTACTTCAAGCACCCCCACTTTTTGACCATCTTGTACAATCACTTCTGACTTAACGGCCCTATCTTCTAGGCGAATCTTGTCTCGGACAATTGTTACGTTGTGACTTTTTGCAGCTTTACCTTCCGGTAATATCTCCAATGTCACTTTGGTCCCTTTAGGCCCTTTGATTAGTTGTACAACGTCGTCAAGGCGCCAACCAATGATATCAACAATCTGTTCACCATCTTGGCCAACACCAATGATTCGATCACCATCCGTCAGCTGTTTACTGCTAGAAGCAGGTCCACCCGCCACTAAAGATCGGATCACTGTATAGTCATCTTGAACCTGAAGTACAGCACCGATGCCTTCCAAAGAGAGATTCATCTCCGCTTGAAATTGCTCGGCATTTCGTGGTGAAAGGTAACTGGTGTGAGGATCCACTTCGCGTGAGAAAGCATTAAGATAAAGCTGGAAAACATCTTCATTATGACTTTGAGTCAAACGTTTAATGGCATTGTTATAACGCTTAGTCAGCATCTCTTTAATTTCAGGCCACTCTTTGCCTGTTAATTTAAGGTTTAATGCATCGTATTTAACGCGTTTACGCCAAAGATCGTTAATCTCTTCATCACTCTTTGCCCAAGGCTTTTCAGAGCGATCAAGTTCAATGCTTTCATCTTTAGTGAAATCAAATTCAGAATCTAAGAGAGAGAGTGCATAGCTATAGCGTTCAAAACGTCTCTGTAATGTGACGTTATACATATCAAACGCAGCATCTGCAGATCCGGATTTTAACTGATCATCTATTGATGTTGACCACTTAGAAAACGCATCAATATCTGATTGGGTAAGAACATTTCGATTGTAATCGAGCATCTCTATATATCGGTTATAAATTCCGACAGAGAACTCATCATTTAATGAGAAATGTTTGTAATGGGAGCGTGTTAACTTTTTAGTTAATCTTTTACTTGAAATTGCATGCTGTTTCTCAGCGGCAAGAACAGGTAAATCACTTTGAGAATATTTTGCTTCAATCGCCTGCGCTGAAGCTGCTAGCAAAAAGCCAGCAGCTAATAACGAGACTCTAAATCGACAATTCATACGTCGGAAGATCTCCTCTATGAACGAAGGTGCTCCGCTTTAACAACCATTTGAAGGCCATTTAATAAACGAACTCGCACATCATCCTTATTGATTTCAACTATGGTAGCCGGCATATTGCTCGTGCCCATATTTACGCTTACTTCATTACCTACGACAACTTCATCGGCATTGAGTTCACGTTTAGGCTCTACTGGCTTAGTTACTGGGTCCGCTTTAGGTTTTGCTTTACGGGTCGGTGGATTTGACTTGCGCGATTTATCCGCTTTAGCTTTTGCTTCTTCTCTTGCATTTTTCGCCTGCTCTTTACGACGAGCTTGCACTTTAGCTTTGCTTTCTTCTAACGTTTTTTGAGCATGATCTACATGTTCTTGCTCTAATTCACCACAAGGGTTGCCGTCTAAATCAACACGCGTTGCTCCAGGTTTTACACCGTGAAGGTAGCGCCATGACGACGTATATTGACGTAAAGCAGCACGAAGTTGAGTTTTACTTACTTTCTCATCTTCGGCTAAGCGTTCAGAAAGCTCTTGAAAAATACCAATTTTAAGAGGTTTTGCTTCCCCTTCTAAAATAAAGCATTTCGGGAATAGTTCCGCAATATAGGCGATAACTTCTTTGCTGTTCGCTAACTTTTCAGTGTTGTCCATGTAGTATCCTGAATCATTACGGCTAATGTCGTAATTGGTGTAATTTCAAATATGATATGGCGCTATTATAGTTAGATGAAAATGAAAAACCACTCTCTATTTCTAATTAAAACTGTTTTTGTAACTCTTTTATCAAGTTTTCTAGTCCAATTTGGTCTTCAGCGTCAAATCGTTGGTTTTTTGGACTGTCAATGTCCAGCACACCAACGACTTTTCCACCGACATAGAATGGAACCACAATTTCAGAGTTACTTTGACTGTCACAAGCAATATGCCCCTCAAACTGATGCACATCATCCACTCTAATGGTCGTTTCATTTTGGACTGCCGTACCACAAACTCCAGCACCAACTGGAATCCTAGTACAAGCTGGATTGCCATGGAATGGCCCTAACACAAGCTCGCTCTCTTTAAGCAAATAGAAGCCGACCCAATTAATCTGTTCAAGCTCCATATTTAATAGCGAACTGATATTTGCCAAGTTAGCAATCAAATCGCTTTCGCTTTCGACTAAAGCAATCGCTTGCTGAGTGACTCGTTGATAAAACTTACTCTTATCCAATCTCTTTTCCTGTTGTTATTTATCGGGTCAATAATTTTACCCTCTAACGATATCTTATTATGACTGAAGAAAGAAACATTATGATTTTTTTAAACAAAATCACTTTGAATAACTACTGACCTATACTATTTTTTTCTTCATTAAGGCATAATCCTTATGTGATTACTCTGATAAATGATAGCGAGCGATGACCCATAACCTGAATACTGACTTAGACATCAACTAATGATAGCCAAACTATCACGATCGAACATGTCCAGTTTAGCTCCTAGCCAACGTTGTCATGGTTGTGATTTGACCGTAGAACAAGCGGAAGTGAATAGTGGCTATGTGGCAACTTGCCCCAGGTGCAAAACAACCCTGCACCGTGGAAAGTCTGTTAGTCTTAATGGTAATCTTGCCATTGCTGTCGCCGCCCTGCTTCTGTTTATTCCCTCTCATTTTTTCCCATTAATGACCATTGACCTTTTTGGTGTGATGATCCCAGCAACCCTTCCATCCGGAACCATCACCTTGATGACCGACGGATTTCCTCTGCTTGGTTTGTTAATTCTTTTTTGCAGTTCAATCGCCCCACTACTGGTTTGTGGTTCTGTACTAACGGCGCATTGGGCAACCAAATACAATAAATTTAGCCTGTTTAAAGCTTCGATGTACTGCATTGAGCATTTTAGAGGCTGGGTAATGATTGACGTTTTCCTTGTTGGATTAGCGATTTCAGCCATTAAAATGTTAGATGTGGCCGATATCTATATTGGTGTCGGCTTAAGTGGTCTTATCCTTTTGCAGTTGGTGACATCTCTATTACTAACACGCCTTCATACTCGACAATATTGGGACCGTTGGCAGACCAAGGTTCCCGATGCAAATATGCTGAACGAGATTCACTGTCTGCACTGCCACCTATCTCAAGCACATAACAGTCACTGTGTTCGTTGCCATACCAAACTTGAGCAGCGTAAAAGACACTCGATTCAGAAAACATGGGCCTGTTTAATTGCCGCAACCATCTGTATGTTCCCCGCGAATTTCTTTGCAATTTCCATTTTCTTCAATAATGGTAAACGGGTTGAGGACACTATTTTTTCAGGTGTTGTCTCTTTAATTAGAGATGATATGAGTGGTATCGCGGCCATCATATTTATTGCCAGTATTATTGTTCCAATGACAAAGATACTGGGTTTAGGTTACATCCTTCTTTGTATTCAGTTCAAACGCAGTATTTATCATAAACAACGTATGTTTATCTTCTCTGCAGTGAAATGGATTGGTAAATGGTCAGTCATGGACCTTTTTGTTATTTCAATCATGATGACTTTAATTGATAGAGGTCAGATTCTTGACTTTACACCTGGCTCTGGCGCTATTGCATTTGCACTGGTTGTGGTGTTAACGATGTTAGCCACTGAGAGTTTGGATTCGCGTTTAATTTGGGAAAACTATGAGCAATCAGAAACTGCACAATAATACCCCTGCTACCCCGAATATCAGGAAAGCCAGAGGGATTTCACCATTGTGGCTTTTACCCTTGGTGGCGCTTATTTTAGCGTGTTGGTTGGTATTCAACGCCTTAAATGGTGTCGGCGACCGGGTTCAAATTGAGTTTAGTAATGCGCAAGGACTCATTGAAGGTAGAACGACCATACGTTATCAAGGGCTTGAAGTGGGTATTGTAAAAAATATCACCTTGGCAAAAGATCTTAAAAGTATTTTCGTTGATGTGGACATCTATCCAGAAGCCTCTCAACTTCTCAAAAGCAGCACCAGTTTCTGGTTGGTTAAACCTCAAGCCTCTTTCAGCGGTATTTCGGGGTTAGACGCTCTGGTCTCGGGTAACTATATTGCCATTCAACCCGGTACTGGAGTGAAGCGGACAGAGTTTACCGCTTTAGATAGCCCCCCATCCGAGCGCCCAAGCACCAGCGGATTGGCGGTTATCTTAAATTCTGACGATTTAAGTTCAGTCTCAGTAGGTACTCAGATCTTTTACAAGAAAATACCTATTGGTGAAGTGTACAAATTTCAACTAGACAATGAGTCCGATTCGGTAAAAATCCATGCGCTAATCAGTGATAAATACGCCCACCTGATCACCACCAACAGTCGCTTTTGGAATGTCAGCGGTATGGCGGCAAACCTTGGTTTCAATGGGTTAGACATTCAATTTGAAGGTATTCCTGCACTGCTCAGTGGTGGGATCGCGGTGGACTCCCCAGACGATGGGCAGTTGGTTGAAAACAAACAGGAATTTAAGCTCTATTCAGACATCAAAACCGCCGGCCGCGGTATATCGATTAAAATTGCCCTTCCTGATCACAGTGAAGTCAGTCCAAATGGCTCACCAATTATGTACAGAGGGCTTGAGATTGGTCAGATTAATAACCTGCATTTAAGCGAAGACCGCACAGAAATAATTGCTGATGCCACGATACAACCCAGCTTCAGCGATTTTTTAAATACCGGTGCTCGCTTTGTGCTTGAAGAGGCGAAAGTTGCCCTCTCCGGTATTGAGAACATTGGCAACTTGGTACGTGGCAACTATTTAACCATCGTACCAAGTGAAGGTGAAAAGACGCGTCGCTTTACCGCGATACGTAAACATGAATTGGTGAAAGAGAAACCGGATTCCATTCAATTCTCGTTGACTGCCGATTCGTCTTACGGTTTAAGCGCGGATACAGACGTATTATATAAAGGCATTGCGGTTGGCACCATTACCGATGTTCAGTTGCTTAACGAAAAAGTCATTTTTGATATTATCATTCACGCTGAGTACAAAAACTTAATCAAAAGCCGAAACCGTTTCTACGTCACTGGCAGTGCCACGGCTGAATTTACCGATGACGGCGTCAGCGTTTCAATCCCACCGGCGAGCCAGTTGCTTTCTGGCTCCATCAGTTTCAGCAGCCGTGGATCGCTAAAACCGCTAAAACAATACACACTCTTTAAGAGCAGTGCATTAGCTGAACTTGCCGATTTTAATGCATCAGGCAGCACCACCATTAACCTTGTTGCCAAAGAGATGCCACCGGTAAGTAAAGGCAGCCCTATTTTGTATCGCAATTTACAGGTTGGTAAAGTGGCGAGCTACACCCTTGGCAAAGAGGGCATGGTTGTAAAAGCGGTGATTGAGAACCGTTATGCCCACTTGATTACTAAAGATTCTGTTTTTTGGAATCACTCTGGAGTGAGCATTGAAGCGGGACTTGATGGTGTGAGTATTCAAGCCGCCCCACTGCTTAATTTAGTAAAAGGCGGGATCTCGTTCGATAAAGTTGAAGGGGTTGAAAACAAAGTAGGCTCAAAATGGAAGCTTTACTCATCACTGAAAGACGCTCAACAGTTCGGTGCATTAATTAGCTTACGTTCTGATGAGAGTATCTCTGTCTCCCAAGGGACGAAGATCAAATACAAAGGTGTCGTGATCGGGGAAGTGACCAAACTTAATCCCAACTTCAGCACAGGCATCATTGAATACCAGAGTAGAATCTACCCAGCATTTGCTAACGATATCGTGAAAGCCAACAGTCACTTTTGGGTTGTTGAGCCAACGATATCGCTAATGGAAACTAAAGATCTGGACGCACTGCTGGTTAACTACATTCGCGTTGAACCCGGAAATGGTGACAGGGTAACTTCGTTCGCATTAAACCAAGAACCAGTAGCAGTAAATAGCACGGCCTTCACCCTAGAGAGTGTGAAACGTGACTCTGTCAATGTCGGTACCCCTATTCTCTATCGAGATATCCAAGTGGGTCGTGTGACTAACATTGAATTAGGCAGTCTGTCTGATCGTGTATTAATCGACATCAATATTGAAGATAAGTTTGCCTATCTTATTCGTGAAAATACCCTATTCTGGAATGCATCTGGCCTTGATGTTGCTATCGGTCTTACCGGAGCAACCATCCATACCGGTACGGTAGATAGCATAGTAAGAGGCGGGATTGCTTTCTCTACTCCGGAAGAGGTTGCGCTTCAGTCTATGGCAAAAGCGGGGAAAAACTTCCTACTACACCCTAAAGCTCTGCCTGAGTGGAAGGCGTGGCAAACCGCCATCCCTAATCCGCAACGAAATTAATAAAGCGACCAAAATAAATAACCAATAAAAAATGCAGCCTAATCGTTGCATTTTTTTTATTATTTAACATGGATTAGGTTACACTCTCTGCCATTAAGAACTTCAGAGACTACTCGCGTGAGCAAAACCATCTCCCTACCCGAACCATTTGTAAAACATATCGCTGGCATTCTTCCCAGTCACCTAAATATTGATGACTTCATTGCCGCATGTTCTCGCCCTCTGCGCCGTAGTATTCGAGTGAATACGTTGAAAATTTCCGTCTCTGATTTTACACAACGCGTTGAAGCAAAAGGCTGGCAATTAACTCCAGTGCCTTGGTGTGATACGGGATTTTGGTTACAACGCCCCGAACAAGAACTTACGCCATTAGGTAATACCTCTGAACACCTTGCTGGGCTATTCTACATTCAAGAAGCGAGCTCAATGATGCCCGTGACTGCCCTAATGACCAACAACCAACAGCGTGGTCTCGTTCTGGATGTTGCCTCTGCGCCTGGTTCAAAAACCACGCAGCTCAGTGCAGAGATGTCTAACCAAGGTCTATTAGTCGCCAATGAATACTCTGCAAGTCGTATTAAAGTGCTGAGTGCCAACATTAAACGTTGTGGTGTACGCAATGTGGCACTGACTCACTTCGATGGACGCGTTTTTGGCGGCTGGTTACCTGAAACCTTTGATTCGATTCTGCTGGATGCGCCTTGTTCAGGTGAAGGTACGATACGTAAAGACCCCGATGCGATGAAAAACTGGAGCTTAGGCGCGATTGAAGCGATCGGTTCCACCCAAAGAGAGTTAATCGAAAGTGCTTTTCATGCGTTAAAGCCAGGTGGCAGCCTCGTCTACTCTACCTGCACCTTAAGCCATCAAGAGAATCAAGATATCTGCCATCACTTAAAAGAGACCTTTGGTGATGCCGTCGAGTTTGAGCCACTGCATGATCTCTTTGAAGGGGCCGAAAAAGCTTGTACGGAAGAGGGTTTTTTACACATCTTTCCACAAATTTTTGATTGCGAAGGCTTCTTTGTCGCCAAAATCAAAAAACTAAGCAGTGTCGATAAGTTATCGGTGAAGAAAAAAATGGGTAAATTCCCGTTCACCAAAGCAACAGACAAAGAGTTTCAGCAAGTCAGTGATGCTCTTACCCTCTCTCTTCAACTTGAGATACCCGATAAACATAACATCTGGCTACGTGATAGCGAAGTGTGGCTATTCCCTGAAGCGATTGAACCGCTACTCAAAGAGATCCGCTTTCAACGTATCGGCCTAAAACTCGCAGAGCAGCATAAAAAAGGCTTTAAATGGCAACATGAAGCGATCATCGCCTTAGCCGATTCAGCGCAATGCAACTCGGTCGAGATAAACAGCGAGATGGCTAAAGAGTGGTATATGTGCCGCGACATCAGACCGGATGTGGTAGGCAAAGGAGAGGTGATTGTCAGCTATAACGGGGACATTATCGGTTTAGGGAAGTGGGTCGGCAACCGAATTAAAAATGGCTACCCAAGAGAGCTGGTGAAAGACAGTAACTTATTTGAGCAATAAACGAGCAAAGTCACACAATCTCTCTAGGATTGGCAGCATGTCTCACTTTTGAACTAGACATTCAACCCGGCTCAACTAGGATAAAAACGTACAGACATTTTGATGCTCTCGATCAACAGAGCTTCCCCTTAGCCCGAGACAACCCCTTTGTCGCGGGCTTTTTTATTAAGGGGATTTGAAATTGACAATCACCATCGCTTGCTGTTCATCCGCAGGTTTTACGACAAACCCTAATGGAAACCCTAATGGGACCCTAATGGGACAGACACCTCAAGCATGTTGATTTGAACCCCATTCGAGCCACCATGGCGGACTCGCTTGATACCTCTGATTTCACCTCAGTGAAAGAGAGACTGACCGCTCTCAAGGCCAATCAACTGACTCCACCTTGCTTGCACCCATTTATTGGAAATCCAACTAACGAGATGATTAAAGGCATTCCCTTTCGGCTCGATGATTACCTTGAGTTAGTTGATTGGAGTGGCAAACAGATAAGACCCAACAAGCGCGGTGCAATTGATGCCTCTGCCCCACCCGTTTTACAACAATTAAACCTTGAACAAAAAGAGTGGCTAAAGCTCTGTACGACACTAGAGCAAAACCGAGCTAGTATCGTGGGAGAGGTAAGATCATACTCCCACGCCATTCATAAATTCAAACCCTAATGGGACAGACACTGAAGGATCCCCACAAAATTAAATCCTAAGCTCTTGAGCCACTTTAATTTTTTGGTAGAACATTTTTACTGTTATTCGCCAAGATAACATTGTTATCTTGATTTTTATGTTTTTGAAAACCCGTTTTCCCAAGGTGAAGTAACTTAGTACCTTTCTATTCTTGATTGTGTTTGCTTGAAATCGCCTATGAATTCCAAGGGCTTCAGACAGTATTCCAAGCAAAATTAAACAAGTATGAGC
>NZ_JAKJSQ010000085.1:0-13451 GCF_050337105.1 Aliivibrio kagoshimensis | reverse complement strand
AATCCAAGCCATGCGGAGAGTTGGCGACCATTTTTAAATTCATTGATGCTGTTTATAGAGCCTAAAACATTGGATGCGATAATCGGTCCAACACCCGGAATATCTGATAGAAGTTGATAATCACTATGCTGACTTGCGCAGCTTACCATCTGCTCAGTAACGTCTTTAATTTCTGTGGTTAATTGTTTTTGACGTTCGTAAAGCCTGTGAATGAATGATCGAGCAACGCTCGATAACTCATTATCAGGCTCTTCAAGACAATAAGGAATGGCAGCCATTAAGTTTGCTTTAGTCTTTCCAGCAACGACACCGTACTCTGCTAGAAGTCCCCTAAGTTGGTTTAAATTAGCGGTACTTTGTTTGATGAGCTGCTCTCTAATTCGTTGAAGAGATTGAATATCTTGCTGCTCAATCGTTTTTACAGCGACAAAGTGAATCTTGGGCCGTTGTGAAGCTTCAGCGATGGCAAGGGCGTCGTTAGCATCATTTTTGTTTCCTATTAAGAAAGCTTTGACCAGCCTTGCCGGAATTAATTTGACGGTATGCCCCAGTTTTTCAATTGCTCTTCCCCAGTGATTAGAGCTGTAGCAAGCTTCCATCACAACTAAGGTTGGGCTAAATTGTCTTAATGTATGAAGGAGCTTGTTTCTAGAGACTTTTTTATTAGAAACCAGCGTACTTGGGGTGTCTGTCCCTGCAAGATTTGGAATGCGAAGCCGTAAGGCTTTGGCATTCCCGCGTAGAAACCCATAATCCCGAACCCGTTGTAGCCCTTTGGGCAAAACATGCTGCAAGATGAGCCACAAAAACTTCAGGATTGGCAGTGTGCGTGTTTTAGTGTGTTGCATCAGCAACTGCGTGGCTTGGACGGTTTTTCCGCTCGTGCCTCACTACAAAACCGCCGCAAATGCGGGCGTTATAGCTCAGGTCAGCCCCGCCTCCTTAAAAAGTATAGCGACGTTAGTCACGCATAGTTTTGCTATCTGTACGCTGCTTGCGTATACTTTGCGTATGAAAAGTATATTTGTAGAATCAAGCATATTTGAAAAGTACCGTAATGAATATCTCAGCGATGATGAGTTTAGGCTTTTTCAAGCTGAGTTGATGTCTAATCCGAAACAGGGTGGCGTTATTCAAGGTACAGGTGGTTTGCGAAAGGTTCGAGTTGCAAGTAAAGGTAAGGGAAAACGTGGTGGTTCTCGTGTTATCTATTATTTCCTCGATGAAAAGTGTCGTTTCTATTTGCTGACAATTTATGGCAAGAATGAAATGTCCGATTTAACCACAGATCAAAAGAAACAATTAATGGTTTTTATGGAGGCCTGGCGTAATGAGCAATCGTGATCTATTTACAGAGTTAAGTTCAGCTCTTGTTGAAGCTAAAGAGTATTCCGAAGGTAAGCTAACCCTTAAAACTCACCAAGTTAACGGTATCAGTGAGTTAGATATCTCACCGAATGAAATCGTGAGTATTCGCGAACAATTTAATATGTCTCGTGGTGTATTTGCGCGTTTACTGCATACATCATCTCGAACATTAGAAAATTGGGAGCAAGGGCGTAGTGCACCAAATGGGCAAGCGGTAACCCTTTTAAAATTGGTTCAGCGTCACCCGGAAACCCTGTCTCACATCGCTGAACTATAACAAACAAGAATAGGTGTCGCGTAGCCGACACCTGCTTTTGTTCATAGAATAGAGCGGTGTTGAACAAGCCCGGAGCCCCTCTCTATATAGTAAATTGTGAAGTTCGAGTTGGTAGGGTTTTAATACTTACGAGGACACACACTCGAACTGAATGTTGAACTTGAAATAGATGAAACCAGTGAAGTTAGAAATGTGAGGGCAGTGGTTAGAGTGTATGTCCATGTAGAGTTCGTATCTTGACTGTTCGTTATGTACTCGCTTGCTCTGCGGGGTACATAACAAAAAGCACTATAGCTAATTGTAACCAGAAACCAAATCCCATCTGAGCCTCCATACGAGGGCGTAGTAGGAGCCCCCCTAGACTGGGATAGCATGGATTTAACAGCAACGGGTTTAGTTAGGCGTGGTCACGTTTTAAATTTCATTGTGAACGGGGCGACGGGAATGATCAGTTTGGAGTTTCTTGGTTTTACCTTTGAAGCTCGAAAGCTATCTGAACGAGCGATTGTGGTGCACAAGCCCAGGGAAGCATTTATAAAGCGTGGTTTCACCCCTGAGTTTTAATAAACATTGTTAGAGATGGCTGAATTTTGCTTGAAGAGAACCACCCCTTGAGGGGGTCGTCTGATTTATATACTGGTTTAAGTTGTTGGATAATAATCAAGGTCGAGATATGAGAAACAACGCAAAGTGGGCATCATTGGCTTTTTCAACGCAGAGGCTTACGGTGTCTGATGTTGGTTCTTTTTTGAGAACAGAGGCTTCAAAAACGGCGTTATTATCCTCTATCGTTGAGTTATTCTCCCCTTCGGTTGTTCAATCACTTCCTCCTTATTTTCATGATATTGGAAGCGTCGAGGCTGCTGATGGCTGGCTAACTAAGATGGTGTCGGAAAGTCACTTGTTTACCGTTTGTCTTAATGATTCTGAATCGGTTATGGGTTTTGTTTTTATCTATGATTCTGGAGAGGAGAGTGCTCATCTAGGTTATCTGTTAGCTGAACGGTGCTGGCATCAGGGCTATGGTTATGAGTTATTACAGGGAATTGTTGAATGTTGCCGCTCTCAGCAATTAGTCGGAAGCTTGGTCGGTGGGGTGGATTCTGGAAACATAGCCTCCGCCAAACTGTTGCTGAAGGCTGGGTTTGTTGCTGATGTTGAAGATGACAATGGCATCACTTTTTATCACTGTAACCTCTCCTCTTTGGTATAGGGGATAATCCTTATTTTTTGTGAGTCTAGCAACCGTCTACGATAGAGCCCGAATATCGCTCTTTCTGGGACGCTTCATTGATATAATAGGTATAGCAGCCATTGGTGCTTAACGTGTAGCCTTTTGGCCAGATGTAAGCGGCGCGATCCAATCCACCGTTCGAGATCAAAGGGTGATCAGGTATAGCAACATAACCTGATTTTCCAGGAAACATATTACCTAAAATACAAAACTCTGGTTCGTCGCAAGGATCTGTTTCCCAGTTTCTGGTCCATGAATTGGGGACCGAAATCTCTAATAATGCCCTTAATGTTCCCGCACTGGCGACTGGCATCTTTTCAAGCAAAATGATGGTTTCGCCCAAGTACTGGATACTGGTATCAGCGTCATCGATTTGAATGCGAGCTTCCGACATGTTAAGTGCTGATTTTAGCGCGGCATCAACACCCAATACACTGGCTTCAACCGCATCACTTTTCATGTTTAAAAATCGAGGAGCGGCGACGACAGCAAGGATCCCTAAAACCACAATGACCACAACCAATTCAATGAGAGTGAATCCGTTTTTAGGTGACTGCTTCTTCATATTACAAACATCCATAGGGCCAATACGTTATTGAGAAACATTATCATAAACACCCCTTCTTCGTCGATAATATCAGGATTATTCTATAAAACATTAACAATAAGCGTTAATGTGACGATGACCAAGAGCATAGCGGGAATACGAAAGCATATACCTTGCTACATCGGATTGATATGATGTGGCCAATTAGATAACCCAATTTTGATAGGTATAAGATGTCAATCAGTCGATCGCGTATTGATCGCTTTATCAGTGAAAAGTGCAACATGAACCGAAGAAATGTTCGCTTGCTGCTTGCGCAAAACCGTATTGTGGTTGATGGAGATGTTGCGAAGGATACCAGCCTGATCATCGATAAATTTTCAACCATCACCCTTGATGACAAACTCTTACAATCCAATAAAGCCAGCTATGTTATGTTGCATAAACCCATTGGTGTGGTGAGTGCGACGAAAGATAAGCAACACAAAACCGTGGTTGATCTACTAAACCAACCCGAAAAAGATGAGTTACACATTGTTGGTCGTTTAGATCTAAATACGTCTGGGCTAGTACTATTAACCAATGATAGTCGTTGGTCTGAGCGATTAACGCAACCAGAAAGCAAAGTGACAAAACGGTATACCGTGACGTTACAAAACCCATTGACTGAGGAGTATATTGACGCTTTTCAAAAGGGTATGTATTTCTCGTATGAGGATATTACAACTCGACCTGCAACATTATCAATACTTTCTAGCTATGTGGCGCAGGTTGATCTGGTTGAGGGACGATACCATCAAATAAAACGTATGTTTGGTCGATTCCGTAACCCTGTGATGGCTCTGCATCGACACTCTATTGGATCTTTGCAACTGGATGAGACCCTACTGCCAGGACAAAGCCGTTATTTAACCTCAGAAGAAGTGGCCATAATCTAGCCGACTTAGCAAAGAGGGAGAGTGAAAGCTATTAACTCTCCTGGAGATGGCACTCCAAGCCATGGCACGCATGAGTTGGCTCAAACTTACGCTTATGATTTTGTGCGAATATTCCCAGATAAAAACGGTCAAGACACCTTTCACTCAAAATAAAATTGGCTTACCTGCTTGCTCAAGTAAAACTGGTTAACTGTTATGCTTGGGGGCAACCAATAGTCTCACCAATTAATGGGGTTATACGAGAGAAAATAGTGTAACCTTTTACGATACTCATCTAGCTATCATAGGCTGTATGATAGCTAGTCTCCTCTTAATAAAAACAATTCATTCGAGTCTTATGAAGATACAAACGATCACATGGCAAGACGCTCTACCCATAAGACACCAAGTGTTATGGCCTGAAAAAGAACCTATGTTTTGCTTTGTCGATGGTGATGAAACCGGCCTGCATTATGGGGTGTTCAAGGATGAAGCGTTAGTGTGTGTGGCATCTATTTACCTTGATGGAAACAGTGCAAGATTAAGAAAATTTGCCACCTTATCGGAATACCAAGGAGAAGGGATAGGAACCGCAATGGTCACTTTCATCATGAAGGAACTTTCTACACTAGGTGTTCGGCACTTTTGGTGTGACGCTCGAACAACAGCGTTCAATTTTTATTTACGTCTGGGACTTGATAGACAGGGCGAAGCGTTCATGAAATCAGGGATTCAATATTACAAAATGAGTGGTAAGCTGTAGATCAACGGTACCATTGAAAGTGTGACAAAATAAGGACGCTTGAATGAATTTATGGGCTCTACTTCCTGATTTACTCCCTTTGGGAAGTTGGATTTTACAATTACCCTACCTTGTGATCCCCCTCTATCTTCCTCTCATATACTTTGCAGTTAAACACTCGAGTGAGCGAAGGAAATTACTGTTATTTTTACTACTGTCCTTCATCGCGAGTACCATTATGGTCTTTAATTTTGGACCGCATGTTGGAAAAGTGATCCCACCTCTTGCTCTGTTGTCTGTTATGTTCATGCCAGTGATCATACTGGGATCTAATCTATATAGGCGACGTTTGCATGTAGTGCATATCTGGGGTGTAGCAACACTAGCAGGGTGGTGCCACAGCTTGAGCTGGAGTGTATGGTTGTTTGCCATGGCGGGAAGCTAAATCGCCACTCGAAATGCAAATGGTTCTCATTTCAGTTATAGTGTTTGATAAATACAAATGCATGACGAATGAGACTGATAATGAGTGAAAATAAGTGGGAAGAGTTTGCCAAGAGTTTTGAAGAGAGTAATAACTATGTTGTCGGTGTGAAGGAGATTAATAGGATTAAAGATAAATTGAAATCCCTATCTGATACCGGCAATGTTTTGGAACTTGGGTGTGGTAACGGCACGTATACTGAGTGTTTCATTGAATCGGCATCCGCTATTGTTGCAACCGATGTTTCAGAGCAGATGATTTCGATTACTCGTGAACGATTTAAACATCAAGATATTGTCCAGGTTGAAAAAGCAGATTGTTTTAACTTATCATATCAAAACGATTCATTTGATACGGTGTTCATGGCGAATCTTTTGCATGTGATTCCAAATCCAGAGGTTGCTTTAGCTGAATGCTTTCGAGTCTTAAAGGATGACGGAAGAGTTATCATTTCCAGCTTCACACTTCATAATATGAATTTAATCAATAAATTACTGTTGAAATACAGATATAGCCGAAAATACGGTGCGAAATCATCTTCTACGTTTATTCTTACCCCTGATATGGCAGAAGCGATGACCATATCGTCTGGATTTACGAATGTAAATGTAGAATTGATCGGCTCAAAGGTTAACGCGGTCTACTTGGTTGCACGCAAATAGTACGAAAATCGAACCAATACATTGATGTGAACCATTAATAATAGTAATCTAACTAGTAATGGTTCGTATTAGCGTTGGTGGTGTTGGTGGGTACAAAAAGTGCGTTAAAGAGGCTGAAAAAAAAGTCGAAAATAACGGTTAAAACTCTTGCACAAAAGCAGTTGGCATTACTTAAAAATAACGACATACAGGGCAAAGGTCATAGTCACAATCAACCAACCTTATCGACAGAGCTTAAAGGGGTGACCTATCAAGCACTCCAAAGTGCGGTTTGCGAATTGAGTGCGCCATTAACTCCGGTACTGTCATGGTTTAATGAAGGTGGTGTTACTGAGTCTTATCAGTCTGAGCAACCGAAGACGAATAAAATAAGGTCTATTGCTTATTTACCGTTGAAATCTCCCCCTTGTAAACGGTGTCCTGCATTATCAAATGGGGTGTGCAAATGTGCTTTAAAGCAGATGGCGAAAAGTGCGTAAACCGTAACGCATTACTTCCTAAGAAAGATTCATAATCGCGCGGCTAAGTGACGTGCCGACAAGTCGACTAAGCATCAATCCTGTTACTCCTTTTACCAATGTTTTCGTACCCGAAACCATTGCATTTTCAACAAAAGAGGGGGAGCGACCGCTTTCTGTCCATTGATGGCTTTCCAGTATTTCAAGTAAACTTTCGCAATCCAGGACGTTCCTATCAAAAGAGATGGCTACAGAGCCTGCGTGCTTTTTGTATTTAATATGAGTGACAGAATCAATTTTCTTAAGCTGGCCGATGAGTTCCGATACTTCTTTGGGCTGGTTTTTTATGTAATCAGAACGGACACGAAGACGATGATCTGTTTTGTGGATGTAAGTTTTCATAAAGATAACCTAAATGATAATTGTTAGCATTACGTAAGATAGCACCGAATTTGATTCAGCGCAAAATTTTTACGATCATTCTAAAAATCTCTTAATAAGCTATTGTTATTACGTACATTTATAGGTAATGTGTTTCACATGAATCAGTATGTTGAACAGGCCTTAAAGCTAAAGAAATGGGTAAAGGTTGGCCACCATATCCCAGGAAGGGTTCGTCTCAAATACAAATTTGGACTCGTTGCACAGTTAGCAAAATTCAAAAGCAGTGAAATCGAGAAAGTTCTTGCTTCTATTCCTGCTTTTAAAAACTATCAGCTAAATACGGCAACAGGCAGTATTGTTATTGAGTACGATGCAACCCTTATTGATGCACAACGCGTTGATGAGATGTTTTCCGACTCGTGTGAAGTCGCAGAGCAAGCTTGTCACGCATTAGCTCAGCAGTTGTCCCAAGGTGGAGAAGTATAATGAGTAACGATCCAACGACTAATCCCTATGAGGCTTATTTCCATGCCATGATGGAGATGCAAAAAGAGTTAGCAAAAACTTACATGGCTAATGCAACAAACGGCGATGCAAGTCATGCAATGCCACCACCAATGATGCACCCTTTTATGCCTCAAATGGGGAATCCATTTATGCACTCAATGGGACATCCATTTCCACCTGGAATGATGCCTCCACCTCACTGGGGTCAGCCGGCCCCTCATCAACAACCACAACAACATCCTCACACTCAACCACCGCCCCCTCCTCAAAATGAAGAGAGTAATGATGCCCTATTTGAACATGCTCAATCCATGCTCGAAGGTGCACTAGGTGAAGAGGCAGGAATGTTTAAAGAGATATTAGGAACTTTTGGTATGAATGATAAAGAGTTTTGGAAAGGCGCCATGGTAGGCGCAGCAGCAGCACTTCTATTAAGCAATGAAAATGTTCGTGGAAAATTAATGGGCATGGTATCAGGAGCCGGCGATATGCTGAAAACGGGTGGCAGCTCTGTGAAAGAGACAGCAACCCATACGGCCTCTACCGTCCGTGAAAATGTTGCAACAGGCAGTGAAATCTTTAAAGACACTGTCGCCGCAGGTAAGCAAGGTTACCAAGACTCTTTAGATAAGCATAAAGAGGAGTTTGGATGTAAAAATGAGTGTGAGCCAAGTAATCCATCTGACTCTGACATTGAGCTAGATTCGACATCAGAAGTAAAAGAGTCGACATAATGGGTAATGCGACTGATACGTTAAGCACAGCGAGCCGTGCTTTAATTGTTGGCATGGTTGCAGGTAGCAGTGCAACCGTTGTTAGCCAATGGAAGTCTCATCAACGCGGTGAGATTAGTACGAATGAACTGGTGAGCAAAACAGCGATAAATGCGGCTAAAAGTGGGGCTATTGCGGGAGCGACAACATACGTTGCTGAGCAAATGGCAGGGCGACCAGCGCTATCAATGCTGACTATTCTTAGTGTTGGTGCCGCCGGTTTATATCTCATGGATCAGACACTGGATAAAGAAAATGAACAATAACCCATATCATGGATACCCTTATTACGGGTACCAACAATCGAACCAATCTGAACAAGCACCAGCGCAAGAACAGCCCGACGGGTATAAAAAGCAAAACACAAAAACACATTTTGCGATGGGACTTGCCGCAGGGGCAGCAGTGGCTTACTTGCTGACGAACAAAAAATTTCAACAAGGGGTAAGTGCAACGGGTGAAAAAGCGTGGTCCTCAGTTAAAGGTGAAGTTGAGGAGTTAAAAGAGAGGCTTGAAGATACACAAGCTGAACTGGAGTATTATCGCAACCTTCATAAAGGCGAAGAATGAAATCATTAGTCGTAAAACATCACTTCCCTGGACGAATTCGATTCAATGTCAAAGAGTTAAAAGATTACTCTGACATTGCAACTTGGGTAAAAACGAGCTTGATGGCTATCCAGGGGATTCTTCAAGTACGTGTGAATGACTCTGCTCACTCTATTGTAATTGAGTATGACACTGACGTTTTGTCGGCGGACGTTGTAGAGGTTAGGCTAGCGCAGCTTGACCTTACGCAATCTGAAGCTGAAGAGAGTGAGCATGAGTTTACTCGTGGTGATGTGGCGATGAACGTGATAGGGACTATTTCAGCGGCGCTGTTGCCTAATAAATGGGGGGCAATGACTACGGCTACATTAATTGCCCCTACACTTTTTGAAGGCATAAAAGACCTGAGCGACCGACATGTTTCTGTTGAAGTTCTTGATGCCATTGCGGTTGGTTTGTCTGCGTGGAGGGGCGACTACCGTACTGCCATGATGACTCAAAGTTTGATCAGTCTTGGCGAATATATGGAGCAGAAAACATGTCGAAACAGTGATCAACTGCTTGCAGATCTAATGAGACCTAAAGAGACCACGGTTTGGTTGGTGGAAGGTACGCTGCGTAAACAGGTGAGTTCCAATGATTTAGAGGCAGGGGATCTGATTGAGTTAGGTCCTGGAACCGCAATCCCCGTCGATGGAACCATTATTAGTGGTACAGCATTAATTAATCAATCCTCTTTGACAGGAGAGAGTGTTCCCGTTCGCCGAGAAGAGTCCTCAAAAGTGTATTCTGGCACGACTTTACATGATGGAACGATTCAGATCAGTGTGGATAAGGTTGGCAGTGAAGCGACGACAGCAAAAATTGCTAAACTTATTTATGATTCATTAAGTGAAAAAAGTGAAATTCAACAAGTCACACAAGAGATGGCAAATCGTCGGGTGAAAATTACACTTGGAATTGGGGCGGCAGTATTTGTATTAACACAAGATATTAATAGAGTCGCATCTGTCTTTTTAGTGGATTACTCTTGCGCACTCAAACTCAGCACCCCCGTGACGTTTAAGTCCATCATGTACCGTGCTGCGCAACAAGGCATTTTATTTAAAGGTGGCGGAGCGATTGAGAAATTGCATAAAATTGATACCTGCGTATTTGATAAGACTGGAACGTTGACTCACGGTGAGATGGAAGTCGTTGATGTTGTGCCATTATGTTGTCGAAACAACGCTAGAGATCTTTTGGCTATTGCCGCATCTGTTGAAGAGCACAGTAACCACCCACTCTCTCAAGCTGTTGTGAATGCCGCAAAACATTGTGAACTTCCCCATATTGAGCATGGCGAAGTGGAGTATGTCATTGCGCATGGTTTAAAAAGTACGCTGAATGAGCATGCTCTTGTTATGGGGAGTCGTCACTTCTTAGAAACTCATGAAAATGTTGATTTTTCCGAGAGTGAAGCCACCATTCGTGATTATGAATTAAAAGGCAGACACTTGGTCTTTATCTCTCATCAACATAAGCTGGTGGGTATGATAGGGCTTCGCGATCATCTACGTGAAGATGCGATGTTAACGCTACAAGCTCTGCGATCATTTGGTGTGAATGAACTGATTATGATTACCGGTGACCGCCATCATAAAGCACAACTCCTTGGTGATGAGTTACAGTTAGATCGTATCTACTCCGAAGCGGTGCCGTCACAAAAATCTGACATTGTTGAGTCTTTGAAAAACGAAGGGAAAAATGTCATGTTTGTGGGAGATGGGGTGAATGATGCTCCAGCACTGTCTGCGGCAGATGTGGGGGTTGCAATGTGCCGTGGAACAGAACTGGCTCGACAAGTTGCTGATGTCGTACTGCTTAAAGATACGTTATATGGTATTGCTGAAGCGCGTGAGTTAGCCGATGTCGCTATGCGTATGATCAGTACAAATATAAAATTAGCGGAATACGTAAACAGTGGCATTATGCTAGCAGCCGCATTGGGGTATTTAAGTCCAACCATGAGTGCATTACTGCATAATGGTACAACGCTTTCTATTTTAGGCCGTTCAGCTGCTCTACGACATCAATAGAGAGCAGTTCTGTTATCTAAAAGTTAGACTTAAGGAGTGCTCATGTTTAACCTGTTGAAAGTGGTTATAGTGACCAATTTGTTGGCTGTTTTTGTTGTCTATAACCTATCGAAGCATATATCGTTTTTTGCCACAACCGAGCCGATGGATTTCCTTTTTTATATTGTTATCATTATTTGGGCGATTGCACGTTTAACCTGGGAGGGGGGGAGCACAGGCCGAAGTTGGGATGTGGACCCTGCTGCCAAGAAAGCCAAAGCGATGGTCAAAGGGCATGACTTCGATGCCGATGCGCATGAACAAGACAAGCATAATTATCAATTTGGCTTGATGATGTTCATTGCCGGTGTACCTGCATTTTTAGGCTGTATTGTGTTACTGGCTATATCGTATTCAGGAGTGGTTTGATGACGCGTAATGTAAAACAATTTCTATCGGGATTATTGGCATTTATTTTTTTGATTTCATTTTCTGCATGGTCAAATGACCGAGTCTTACAGCAAGCTTATGAGTCTAAAAGAAGTGATATTCAGGTTCAAGGTTCAGGTAAAGTGTCACGAATACTGCCTGACGATAATAAAGGCTCTCGACATCAAAGGTTCATTCTGCGTTTAGGTACACGACAGACTATTCTCATTGCTCACAATATAGACTTAGCTCCAAGGATTTCCAATTTAAGAGTTGGAGATGTGGTCAAGTTTAATGGTGAATATGAGTGGAACAAACTCGGCGGCGTTATTCACTGGACCCACAAAGATCCAAGAAACAATCATCCGCACGGTTGGTTGAAACATAAAGGTAAACAGTATGATTAAGAGTGATAGATTGGCATAATGGCTTGAGCGGTAATTATGCCAATGCTCAATATAAAGGATCTAAACTGATATGGATGTGTATTTATTATACCCGATGTTCATCATGGTGCTTCTTACGCTGGTTGTTGGTTTCATTGCCGTTAGCGTTCGAATAAAGAGTGTTAAAAAGGGTGAAATAAAGCCCAAATACTTTCGATTAATGGGGGGCCAAGAGCTACCTGATGTTGTCACCAAAACCACTCGAAATTTTAACAATCAGTTTGAAGTGCCAACCCTGTTCTATGTGGTTTGTACGCTCTATATTAGCTTGGGTATTGAGAGCTCGTTAGCGTTAGCTTTGGCTTGGTTATTTGTTATTTTCAGGGTAGCACACGCTTACATCCACATCACTTATAATCACGTTGTCCATCGCATGCTGACATTTTTTGCCTCTTTCTTTTGTGTCATCGCACTTTGGGTGACGCTGTTGGTTGAAATGATGTAGCTAGGCAAGGATCCTTCAGGGACAGGCACTTTCATTGGCACTTTCATTCGTTCGATTAGAAGTTAGTGAATAAACAATTGAAAGGGTTTAATAATAGTAACTCACTGTTATTGAGCCATACTTACTGTCATTAATTTGGTCGTCAAACTGCTTGGTGGCTCTATGTGATGAAAATGTCGCAGCCCAATGCTGGTACATCACAAACATACCAGCACTGATCAACGCCTGATCGTGGATCATCTCTACAGAATGGCTGTCTGAGAATGTATTACCATCTAGCGTAATATCATTGAATACATAAGCTGTGTAGACCGATGCAAATAGTTGCCAAGAGAATTGTTGAGCTGGCTTTCTGGTCATGACGGAGACAGTTTGACTATTAAATGGATTAATTGCCGCGTAAGTTTCGTCTAACAAATTTCCGGCTCGGAAGGTAAGTCCTGTACCAATATCACTGCGTAAATTTCCAAATCCAGCTTCACTGTATGAGCTTACATCAAAACCTGTAGTGGCTGTAAATGAATGGTCATAAAAACGTTCAATGTGTTCCGCTTTGACACGAAAAACCAGTTCGTTGTTTAGTTGATTATCCCAACCTTCGGGCGTTCTTGCTCCAATCACCTCATGGATAATCGTCTGGCTTTGCTCTGCTAATGACGCCGGACCTGCTACTCCTAAAGTCAGACCTAAACTGTTTGCTCGGTTATTTGCAAAGTGACGGATTTTGCTATGCCATAACAGTGTTCCTGCGTAGGGACGGTCATTTTCAATTAGCTCTGGCTCTGAAATATCATTAGGCGTATACATAGACTGAGATAACCCATAAGAAATTGAATATTGCTGACTGTCACCTTGATTGATAAATGTCCAGTCACTGATGAAGCGAATCCAATTTGGGATATTGAGTGAGTCGAAACTGTCGTATGAAGAGGCTCCCCACGCATAAGCGATCCCGTTGCTGTAGCCATCATCACTCGTGTTGGTTAAGCCCAAAACATCATTTTCAAAACTAAATTGATACCAATGATTCTTATCGTCATCAAGTGAAGCAAGTGCTTGGCTTGACGCGCAGATAAGCGTGAAGGTGAAAATAGTATGAATCAAAGAGTGGCGCAAGGAGGCTGTTAACATAGAGTCTTTTTTATGAGTAATAATTTCACTAAGTATATATT
>NZ_JAKJSQ010000084.1:0-13877 GCF_050337105.1 Aliivibrio kagoshimensis | reverse complement strand
ATTTTATTGTGGTGATAAAAGTGAGATCACTAAACATCATGAATGTTCTTATCTAAATGAATTTATTTACTATTTGTCTCAGATTTGAGGGGATACCTCAGYGTCTGTCCCTGTCGCGATATTTTCAGCTGCGCGACACCTATTCTTGTTTATTAGGATTTTAGCTAAACAGCACACCTTGCGCTTCTTGGAGTTTTTTAGTTTCTAGATACCTTTTCCCTTGAAGTGTTGGATTGTTTTTTTTACCATCAATCACATCGATAACAGTTGCAACAGAATAACCAGTGATTTTGATATCTCCAACTTCATCTAGCTCTCGACCAATTCTTAAAACACATTTAATTGCAGAACCGTGCTTAAAGCTAACCATTTCAAGTAATACTTGCTCTTTAAACTCAGAATCATACATATCAAAACTAATCGTTTTTTCGTTATAAATGCCTTTCCATTTATAACGACCTTCTTTTAACACAGGTGAAATAATTTCAACTTCAGCAGTATCGTCAACTTCGGACTGTAATTTATTAGTAGAAAGTATGAAATGCCTAAAACTTTTTCGTGTAACCAACCTTTCATCAACGAAAGGTTCAAAGTTTGAATCGAGGGCATTAACCCCGACTTGAGTTATTTTATGATAGCYTGATAATTGTGAATACAAGTTTGAACGGCGTTTTACAATTTTTAAATTTTTATCTACATGTCTAGCCACTTTACCAATTACTTTCTTATCGACTTGCTGAACAGTTTTATCTTGAAGTTCAAGCTTCAATTTTTGTATATTTAACTTTTTTTCTTCAATTGTAAGCTGTTTTATTTCTTTTTCTAACGCGTCGATTTCAGGATCGTTCATCGGGATTCTTGAAAGAATTATTGTTGCTATTACTAATAACACAGTTATTTGGTTATTGTTCTTACCAAGTAGTTTCCAGAAGTCTCTTAAACCACCTGCACGGACAACTTCCGAGCTTATATCCATCGAAATAGAAAGGGTTTCTGCAATTTCAATGAGGATTGCAAGTACTTCTGCTTCGCATTTATTGCGAACCACGGCATTCATAGAGTGGCTATCATCATTAAAATAATAATGTAGTTCTAGTTTATCTGCACTACTCATCGTATAGGTATCTCCTGAATCCTAACATCTTATCACTCATAAATTTGTCTGAGCGTATCATACACATCTCCTAAAATTAGTGCGTTACCTCAAGTTATAAATTTCACATGTAGAAAGTAGGCTTTACATGGACGGTATAAAAAGTACAGTCAATGAGGCTTATTTATAGCCCACTACTTTCAACAATCATATGGATGGTTTTGTTAAATGCCTTCAAACAGCATATACTGAACCCACATGTTTGATGCGCATAATAGGTAGCAGTATGACAACTCAATACAACACACAAGGGATAAAAAAAGCAACTAATTTGACCTTAAACAGAGATCTTCTCGCTGAAGCTAAACGATTAAAAATAAACCTTTCTGCAACAATGGAAAAGGCTCTATTACAGGAAGTGAATAAGTTAAAAAGAGAGGAGTGGTTAGAACAAAACGCAGAAGCTATTGATGCTTGCAATGAAATGACCGAGAAGCACGGTCTTTTTTCTGATGCATACCGAGTACTTTAAATGCCGCAATTTACGCTATATAAAAACAAAGATAAAAGCTCATCTAAAACTTACCCTTACTTTGTCGATGTTCAAAGTGATTTAGTTGATAACCTCAATACTCGAATGGTCATCCCATTAATATCCACTAAATTACTTGGCAAAAAAGTACCTAGCCATCTCTGCCCAATTATCCATCTTGATGAAGGTGAGTTTGTATTATTAACTCAGCAGATGACAAGTGTGCCGGTTAAGATTCTCACCGATCCTGTTAATGAACTATCTACTTTTAGAAATCAAATAATTGCTTCAATTGATTTTTTAATCACTGGTATTTAACAAAAAAGCCCAACTTTCGCTGGGCTTGGTTTAGGTTATATCCGCTACTCTTTAGTGAGCTCTAGATGCGGTGCGACCGTACCCTGCTTTCTAGTGGCTAACTCTTCATACAGCTGCCATTTACGCTCCACCACCTTCTGCGCTTGGCCGGTTAACTCTTCGGCGATCTCAGGGTGAGAACGGCGTAGAATTTGGTAACGCGCTTCGTTAGAACGGTAATCTTGCAACGTAATCGTTGGTCGTAACGTATCTAATGAGAAGGCATTTTCACCGCTTTCACGTAGGCTTGGGTTGTATCTAAACAGAGGCCAATGACCAGATTTAACCGCTAACTGCTGCTGTTTTAGGCCCGCTTCCATGTCAATACCATGCGCAATACAGTGGCTGTATGCGATGATAATCGATGGTCCCGGATGCGCCTCGGCTTCACGCATAGCAAGCAACACTTGCTGTGGATCAGCGCCCAATGCAACACGGGCAACATAGACGTTATTGTATGAGATAGCTTGCATCGCAACGTCTTTCTTCACGGCGTGTTTACCGGCAGTGGCGAATTTTGCCACCGCGCCCAATGGGGTAGATTTTGACATCTGGCCACCCGTGTTGGAGTAGACTTCAGTATCCATCACCAATACGTTGACGTCTGCACCACTGGCTAACACGTGATCCAAACCACTTGAACCAATGTCGTATGCCCAGCCATCACCACCCACAATCCAAATCGAACGACGGATCAGCTGATCGGCGACCGAGATAAGGTTGCGGGCAGATTCTGTGTCAATCTTGTTTAATTTCTCTTTCAAGACCTCAACGCGTGCGATCTGCTGCTGAATCTCTGTCTCGGTTTTCTGTTCAACCGTGAGTAACTCTTCAATCAATGACACATCAATGGTGTTCTTAGGATCTTGTTTGAACTCCACCAATAACTGCTCGGCCATTTCGTGTTGCTTCACAGCGGCTAAACGGAATCCAAAACCAAACTCGGCGTTATCTTCAAACAGTGAGTTTGCCCAAGCTGGACCACGACCGTCTTTGTTTTGCGACCATGGCGTGGTTGGCAAATTACCGCCATAAATTGACGAACAACCTGTGGCATTAGCGATCATCAAACGGTCACCAAACAGCTGCGACATCAGTTTCAGGTACGGTGTCTCTCCACAACCTGAACACGCTCCAGAGAACTCAAACAGAGGTTGTAAGAACTGCGCGCCACGTACGTTAGAAAAATCAATTCTGCCGCGTTCGTTGTAATCAATCGACTCAAAGAAATCTAGGCTGCGTTTCTCTTGTTCAAGATACGGCGCTTTAGGCTGCATATTAATGGCTTTACGCTCTGGTTGCGTCTCGGTGGCTGGCTCGATCACCATAGGACAGGCGTCCACGCACAACGTACATCCCGTACAATCTTCAGCGTATACTTGCAAGGTATAGCGAGTATCAGGGAAACCTCGAGCCGTAATTGGCGCTGATTTGTAACCGTCCGGTGCGTCTTCTAAAATCGAGCGATCATAGAATTTGGCTCGAATAGCCGCATGAGGACAGACGATGCTACAGTTACCACACTGAATACAGGCGTCCTCTTCCCAAATTGGCAACTGCTGGGCGATGTTACGTTTTTCCCACTGCGTGGTAGCTGAAGGATAGGTACCATCAACAGGCAGTTGCGATACTGGGATCAGATCCCCTTTACCTGCCATCATCTGCGCGGTGACTTTTCGCACAAACTCAGGCGCTTTATCAGAGACAATCGCATTAGTTTTATCTTTGGCTGTAACGGTCGCTTGCACTTCAACTTCATAAAGATGCGCTAACGTATGGTCTACAGCAGCAAAGTTCTTCTGAACGATGGCGTCACCTTTCACCTGATAACTTTTCTTAATCGCTTTTTTGATTTTACTGATGGCCAGATCTTTTTCTAACACCCCGGATAAAGCGAAGAAACAGGTCTGCATAATGGTGTTAATACGGCTGCCCATGCCCGTATCTTTGGCCACTTTATAGGCATCAACCACATAGAGTTTCATGTTGCGCTCTATTAATTGTTGCTGCATTTTCGCCGGTAAAGTATCCCACAACTCGTCGGCTGGAACCGTTGAATTAAGTAGGAAAGTAGCGTTGTCTGTCGCTTTGGCCAACATATCCGTACTATCAAGGAAAGTGGCTTGGTGACAGGCAATAAAGTTCGCCGATTGTAATAAATATGGGCTGTTAATTGGCTGTTTACCAAATCGAAGGTGCGACTCGGTTTGTGACCCTGATTTTTTGGAATCATACACAAAGTAACCTTGCGCGTAGTAGTCCGGATCTTCACCGATTATTTTGATGGTGTTTTTGTTGGCTCCCACCGTTCCATCAGCGCCGAGACCATAGAACATGGCTCGAACTACATCTTGAGATTCAATATCAAAGCTTGCATCGTATTCGAGGTGCGAGTTTGACACATCATCAATAATACCGATGGTAAAGTGATGCTTAGGGGTTGGCAGTGCGGAGTTGTCAAAAATCGCTTTCACCATGGCTGGTGTAAACTCTTTGCTCGACAATCCATAACGACCCGCAATCAAGCGTGGCATGGTGGTAAACGGACAGTCGCTGTCTACCCCTACCGAGTCGATAAGCGCCGTTAACACATCTTGGAACAGAGGATCGGCATTAGCGCCTGGCTCTTTGGTTCTATCCAAAATGGTGATTTTCTTGGTGCTCAATGGCAATTCGGCAATGAAGTGCTTGGCTGAGAGTGGACGGTACAAGCGCACTTGCAGCACACCCACTTTTTCGCCTTTACTTACTAAGTACTCAACCGTCTCTTTCACCGTTTCGATGCCTGAACCCATGGCAATCACAATGTGCTCGGCGTCTTTATGACCATGGTATTCGAACAGTTTGTAGTTACGCCCCGTTAAAGTCGCCAATTTATCCATGCAGTTTTGCACGATTTCAGGCGTATTGGCGTAAAAAGGATTTACCGTTTCACGTCCTTGGAAGTAGACATCTGGGTTCTGTGCGGTACCACGAATAAACGGAGTATCAGGACTTAACCCTCTTTCACGATGCTGACGTACCAACTCATCTGAGATCATCTCTCTAATATGAGCATCGGAGATCAATTTCACTTTGTTCACTTCGTGCGAGGTTCTAAAACCATCAAAGAAGTGAATAAACGGAATGCGTGATTCCAGCGTTGCAGCGTGTGACACCAACGCCATGTCATGCGCTTCTTGCACAGATGATGAGGCCAATAGCGCAAAACCCGTACCACGAGCTGCCATAATATCTTGGTGATCACCAAAGATAGATAGACCTTGCGCTGCCAATGAACGTGCTGCTACATGGAAAACTGCCGAGGTTAATTCTCCGGCAATTTTGTACATATTGGGCAGCATCAGCATTAAACCTTGCGATGCGGTAAAGGTGGTGGTTAACGCACCACTTTGCAACGATCCGTGAACCGTACCTGCTGCGCCACCTTCACTCTGCATGGAAGCAATCAGTGGAATGTTACCCCAAATATTTCGCATGTCTTCTGCTGCCCATTGGTCAGCAAACTCGGCCATGGTTGATGATGGCGTGATTGGGTAGATGGCGCACACTTCACTGACGCGATAAGCAATATGCGCCGTGGCTTCGTTACCATCGCAGGTGTGCATTACCGATTCTGTCGACAGATTGTTTTTACTCTGCCAGGTTTTTTGGTGTTTCTCTTCTAATGTTTGAATTACTGTCATGATGCTCACCTACTCCGTTTCTGCCGCGATCATTTCTATCGCGTGACAAGGACATTGTGAATAGCAGGCTTCACAGCCCGTACACTTGTCATAATCAACCTTGTACCCCTTGCCTTCACCTAATGCAGTGATGGCGCCGTGCGGACAGGCAGCTAAACAGCCGTTACACTCAAAACAGTTGCCACATGAGTAGCAGCGCTGAGCTTCATACAGCGCCTCTTCTTGCGTTAAACCGCCTACCACTTCATCAAATGAACTGGATCGCTGTTTAACAGGAATGGCTGGTTGTTCACTCTGCTCGGCATCGGTTTTGTACCATAGGTGCAGCTTATCCAGTTTGATCAGTGGCTCTTTGATGATTTTGGTGTAGATACGGTTTTGTAAGAAGGCATCGATATTGGCTGCAGCTTTTTTACCGTGTCCTACTGCAATGGTCACGGTGCGGTCACACGGTACCATATCGCCACCAGCAAACAGGCCTTTGTAGCCTGTCATCATCTGCTCGTTCACCATAACGGTGCCGTCATATTTATACTCAACGCCCGGAATCGATTCGGTCAGCTTGGTATCGATATTTTGGCCTAGTGCTAAGATCAGTGAATCAATCTCAATGGTTTCGTATTCACCCGTTGGTTTAGGACGTCCATCAACAATCTCCATCTTCTCAAGGGTAAAGGTCTTACCGTCGATCTGATTGATGGTACGCTGCCAATGAAACTCAACACCCTCTTCCATCGCTTCGACACACTCAAAATCATGTGCTGGCATATTGGCACGATCTCGGCGATAGATAACCACTACCTCTGAGCCCATTCGACGTGCGGTACGCGCCGCATCCATCGCCGTATTACCGCCACCGTAAATGGCGACTCTTTTACCCAGTTTCGGCGCAGTGCCTAACTCGATATCGCGCAGATAAGTAACCGCATCATTGACCATCTCAGGGTTGTCATTGGGAATGTCCACCCCACGGCCTACATGCGCACCAATGGCAAGGAATACGGCATCAAAGTTGCCTTTAATTTTCTCAGCTAATAGATCTTCAACCGTATGATTAAGTACGATTTTAATGCCCATCGCTTCGATACGCTCTACTTCGCTGTGCAGAATATCTCGCGGTAGACGGTAGGCTGGAATACCAAAATGCATCATGCCACCTGCCATTGGGGCAGCATCACGGATCTCAACATCATGACCTTTGCGTTTTAGATGATACGCTGTGGCTAAACCACTTGGGCCAGCACCAACAATCAGTACTTTTTTCCCCGTTGGTTCTGCTTCAAAACGAACACGCCACTTCTGTTTAATAGCTTCATCACCTAAGTAACGCTCAACCGCATGCACGCTCACGGCTTGGTCAACATCGGCTCTGTTACACGCTGACTCACACGGGTGGTAACAGACACGACCATGAATGGCGGGCATTGGGTTGTTTTGGATTAATTGCTGGAAGGCTTCCTCGTATCTCTCTGACTGGGCAAGAGAGAGCCACGCTTGGATGTTACTACCCGTTGGACAGGCATGGTTACAAGGTGGGAGGGAGTTTGAGTAGACAGGTAATTTAGTGCGGACAGGACCAGACCCTTTTTTTGCTGTTAGATCGGGTGGCAGTGTCATATCCTTAGGACAATTGCTCATAATGTTCTACCTTTTAGATGGTAAAAATGCACCACTGTTATCATTAATTATAGGGTGCATTACTCTTATATCTCTGTGCTTTACATGTTTTACGCCATTGCGACACATGTCCCAGCTTCTTCTGCTAATACTTCAACACTCTGCTCTAGAGCGCCGATGTATGCACGACCACCAAACTGAGCAAAATCAGAAGCGGCCTCAACTTTTGGTCCCATAGAACCAGCTGGGAAGTGATGCTTAGCGAGCTCGGCTGGTGTGACATTGTTGAGTGCTCGTTGGTTATCTGTTCCCCAATCCAGGTAAACCGCATCTGCATCCGTTAAGATCAACAGCTTTTCTGCGCCTAACTGTTTCGCCAGTAACGTTGCAGAGAGATCTTTATCGATAACCCCTTCAACACCGACAAAACCGCTTTCAGCACGGCAAACAGGGATACCGCCACCGCCACAACAGATTACAATGTTGCCAGCACCTAGCAGGGTATCGATGGATTTCTTATCAACGATATTAAGCGGTTTTGGAGATGGCACTACGCGACGCATATATTCGCCATCTGCCTTCATGATCCAGTTATTGGCTTCAGCTAGTGTTGCAGCTTCTTCTTTGTTATAAACCGGTCCAACGAACTTAGAGGGATCTGCCATGCTGTTATCATTGGCATCAATTTCGATACGCGTCAGCAACGTAGACACTTCTGTTTGTGGAATTAAGTTCTGTAACTCTTGCGCCAACATATACCCAATCATGCCTTGGCTCTCAGCACCTAGAACATCCAATGGATATGGGGCAACTTCTTCGTACGCTAGGTTCTGCAGCGCCAATAGCCCAACTTGTGGACCATTACCATGTACGATGGCAACGTTATAGTCATTGGCTAATCTTGCGATCGCTTTGGCCGCTATCTTAATATTCGTCAATTGATTATCGCAAGTTGGTGCATCACCACGACGAAGAAGCGCATTGCCTCCTAGGGCAACGACAGCTGTTGGTTTCATATGTACTCCTAAACGTTCAAACCATTAAAATAACTCTCCCCAATCCTATTATTGGAGGAAAGGTTTACGGTGAATAAAGCGGCCATTCCCGGCTTTCCCCATAAATTCACCATTGCACGCCACAACATCACCACAGCTGATGGTCATTACCGGCCAGCCGTGACTCTCAATGTCTTCAAATGGGGTGTAATCAATGTTGTCGTGCAATAAATCTTGGCTAATGGTGACCTTCTGTTTCGGGTCAAATAGCACTAAATCAGCATCAGAACCTACCGCTAAACACCCTTTTTGTGGGTATAATCCAAACAGTTTGGCCGGCATGTAACTGGTTAATTCAACGAAATGACTTGGGGTAATACGCCCAGACATCACGCCTTCTGAAAACAGCAGCGGCATACGAGTTTCAACTCCAGACATCCCATTTGGACATTTGGTGAAATCCTCTTTACCTTGCAGTTTTTGTGTTTGGTAGTTAAATGAACAGTGGTCTGTCGCTACCGTATCGATGCTACCATCACATAAGCCTTGCCACATTTTCTCTAGCTCTTCTTTTGGTCTAAGTGGTGGGCTAAGAATGTATTTCACCGCATCATCACGCTCATAACAGCTCTCATCTAACAGCAAATACTGTGGGCAGGTTTCTGCCCAGACAGGTTGCTTGTTTTTACGCGCTAAACGAATGTAATCAAGGCCTAACCCGTTAGAGAGATGTACGATGTACAGTGGCGTATTGTCAGCCAAACGTGCCAGGTTGATCATTCTCGAAATGGCTTCCGCTTCACACTCAAGTGGACGGCTAACTGCGTGATATTTTGCGGCGGTTTTTCCCTCTTCAATCAACTTGCTACGACGCAGAGCAATAGCAGCATCATTTTCAGGGTGAACGGCGGTCAATGCGTTGACTTTATTTAGCTGATGCAGGGCTCGAAGCACCTCATCATCGTTCAGTTTGTAACCATAAGTGAGGTACATCTTAAAACTTGAGATGCCCTCTTCTTCCACCATCGATTGCATCTCAGAAAGGATTTCATCATTGACGTGTTGAATCACGCCGTGAAAGCTGTAGTCGATAACGGCTTTATCAAACGCATACTCTTTATAGACTTTAAGTTGATGATGAAGATTGCAATTTTTAGGGCCAAAACCCATATGGTCGATAATCATAGTGGTGCCACCGCACGCCGCCGAACGGGTTCCGGTGTAGAAATCGTCAGCACTGCGGCTGATACCAACATCGATATTGAAGTGGGTATGAACATCAATTCCGCCAGGCATTACATAGAGGCCAGCCGCATCGATAATATTGGTGTTTGATGGGTAATCGGTGATGACAGAAGCAATTTGAGAAATTTTGCCATCTTCAATTAGAATCTGTTGTTTGGTTTCACTGTGCGCATCAACGACTACCCCATTTTTAATTAGGGTTGATTTAGTGTCCAAATCATAATCGGTGAGCAGTGGTTTGCAATTCAGTGACATACCCGTGTCCTTTGTCTCTTCATAACGTGAAAACCGTCTTGAAACTCTTACCATCGAAAATAAGCAGTCAAACCGATAGTTTCAAGACGGGGAATTAATTGAGGCTATCCAAATAGATAGCCTCGGGTTGTGACTCTATTTTTTAATTTCTTCAAGGTACATCTGAGGAATAACCGCGTACATTGCTGCACAAGTTACTAGATGATCTTTCCACGTTTTTTCGTTTGGAGCGTGTGCTTCAGGCTCTTTACCAGGACCGAAACCGATGACTGGGATACCGTGACGACCCATGATAGATACGCCATTAGTAGAGAACGTCCACTTATCAACAGTCGGTTTCTTGTCAAACAGTAGCTCGTAAGACGCTTCCAATGTTTTGGTTGCTACGTGCTCAGAGTCAATTTTCCATGTAGGGAAGTAACACTCTGTTGGGTAAACAAGGCCTGTGTATGCAGGACGGTTGTATTCGTACATAGACACCACACCGCCAGCGGCTTTAACCGCAGGTAGAGCACGAATCTCTTCTAGTGCGCCTTCCCATGTTTCGCCCCACGTTAGACGACGGTCAATAGAGACCGCACAGCTATCAGCAACCGCACAACGGCTTGGAGATGTAAAGAAGATTTCAGAAACCGTTAGTGTGCCTTTACCTAGGAAATCGTCATCGCCAAGGTTTTGAGATAGACCTTCTAACTCACCTAATACACGACCCATTTTGAAGATAGCATTGTCGCCACGCTCAGGTGCAGAACCGTGACAGCTCACACCAGGTACGTCGACACGGATTTCCATACGGCCACGTTGACCACGGTAGATTTGGCAATCTGTTGGCTCAGTAGAAACAACGAACTCAGGGCGGATGTTACTCTGCTCGATAATGTACTGCCAGCATAGACCATCACAATCTTCTTCTTGCACAGTACCTGTTACAAGCAGTGTATACTCATCTTCAAGACCGAGATCTTTGATGATTTTACCCGCGTAAACCATTGACGCCATGCCGCCTTCCTGATCAGACGTACCACGACCACCGATCACTTCATCATCTTCCATTCCTTCGTACGGGTCGAAGTCCCAGTTATCTAGGTTACCCACACCAACAGTATCGATGTGTGCATCCATCGCAATTAAGTGTGGTCCGTGACCAATCCAACCTAATACGTTACCCATAGGATCGATCTCTACTTTATCGAAACCTACTTTTTCCATCTCTTCTTTAATTCTTAAGACAACCTTCTCTTCGTCACAGCTCTCACTTGGAATCGCGATCATGTCACGTAGGAAGCGGCTCATGTCAGCTTTGTACTCTTGCGCTTTTTCTAGCACTGTGTTGAACGGAATATTCATAGTCATTGGTATTACTCCTTCTGTCAGGCGGTGCGTCACCAACCTGACCTTTATTTATAATTAGATTAATTGTCTTGGATTAAGCCGTTGTTGCGAATTTACCGCCCCAAACAACGTCACGATAGTTCACCGGATCCGTATCACCTTCGGTGTTGATAAGCAGAACCACAGAGTCACTGTTTAGCCCTAATTTGCTCATCAACTCTTTTTTCTCTTCATGGGTATGTACCGCGGCAAGTAGACCAGCACCGACTGCGCCAGACTCACCAGAAACCACACGAGCATCGTCGCCAAGTGGGTTACCCAATACGCGCATACCTAACGCAGCAACTTTGTCATCACAAGAGATAAACTGTGTTGCGCAGTCACGCAGTACCGGCCAACCAAGTGGGTTCGGCTCGCCACAAGCCAGACCAACCATGATGGTGGCAAGGTCGCCATCTACGTTAACCATGTCGCCTTTATCACTGATACCAGAGCGATAGATACAATCAGCCAGCTCGGGTTCAATCACGATAGAGTGCAAGTTTTTAGCGCCATATAAATCACATAAGTAACCCAATACGCCACCCGCTAATGCACCAACACCGGCTTGTAAAACGACGTGAGTTGGTTGTTTGATGCCCTGTTCAGCCATCTGCTCAACCGCTTCTGCTGCTAATGTGGTATAGCCTTGCATGATCCACGTTGGGATTTTTTCGTACCCTTCCCACGCGGTATCTTGTACGACTTTCCAACCATTCTCTTCAGACGTTTTGATAGCCAAACGAACGGTATCGTCATAGTTCATGTCAGTAACAATACACTCAGCACCCAATGCACGAATGTTGTTCACTCGCTCATCCGCAGCACCTTTTGGCATGTATACCACAGCATTTTGGCCAAGTTTATCAGCCGCCCATGCCACGCCACGTCCATGGTTACCATCGGTAGCAGTAGCAAAAGTCATCTTCTCTTTGATGTCATTTTTTAGCTGGGCAAAATCAAACTTATTGATATCAAGGTTGTATTCGTCACATAGAAGACGAGCAATGGCGTATGCGCCACCCAACATTTTGAATGCACAAAGATCAAATCGCTGTGACTCATCTTTAACTAAGATTTTTCCAACACCAATCTCTTTGGCTAGGCAGTCTAGAGATTGCAGTGGCGTTGGCTTATAGCCTTCGACTTTTTGATGAAACGAACGCGCTTTTTCGGCTTCCGCTTGAGTAAACAGAGGAGATAACTGACCGTTAAAGTGTTTGTTATCAGCGATCTCCATTTTTAATGAAAATGTAGCCACAATAGACCTCACTATGCTTTTAAGAAGAGAAGGAGGTGAGAGCCACCCCCTTTTAGTTGATTACTATTTAACGCGCTTTTCTGCCGCATCAAGCATTTCTTGAATAACCAGTCCAGGCTCTTGGTACTTACGGTTTAAGATCATTGATGCGATGATATATGGCTTCCAGCTTGCTTCTTTGTATGTAGCGATACGGTATTTTTCGAATACTGACTCTTCTACTTCACCCTCTTTACAAGAAACACCAGTGATATCAGCAGGTAGACAGTGCATGTATAGCGCTTCACCCTCTTTGGTCTTTGTCATCATCTCTTCAGTACAGTGCCAATCTTTGTGCAATGCATTCTGTGCTAGACACTCTTTTTCAAGAGATTTCAGGCCTTCATGATCGTTAGCACGTAGCATCGTAGTACGGCGCTCCATTACTTGGTAAGGCGCCCAAGATTTAGGATATACGATGTCAGCACCTTCAAATGCTTCTTCCATTGAAGAGACTTGAGTAAACGTACCACCAGAAGCAACCGCATTTTTCTTCGCTTCTTCTACTACTTCAGGAATCAGGTCGTAACCTTCAGGGTGAGCCAGTGTTACGTCCATTCCGAAACGTGTCATCAGACCAATGATGCCCTGTGGCACTGAAAGTGGCTTGCCGTAGCTTGGCGAGTATGCCCAAGTCATGGCAATCTTTTTGCCTTTAAGCGCTTTAAGGTCACCGAAGTGCTCTTCAAGCCATGCAAGGTCAGCCATAGACTGTGTTGGGTGGTCAATATCACACTGTAAGTTAACTAGAGCAGGACGGTGAGGAAGTACGCCCTCTTTTACACCATCATCAAGGGCTTCACCCACTTCACGCATGTAAGCATTACCAGCACCTAAGTACATGTCATCACGGATACCGATTGCATCAGCACAGAAAGAGATCATGTTAGCGGTTTCACGAACTGTCTCGCCGTGAGCGATTTGAGATTTACCTTCGTCAAGATCCTGTTGTGCAAGACCCAACATGTTGATTGCAGAAGCGTAAGAGAAACGAGTACGTGTTGAATTATCACGGAAAAGAGAGATGCCAAGACCATTTTTGAATACGTTGGTCGCTACATTTTCTGCTCTTAACATTTTCAATGCTTTAGCGGTCTTCAATACACGCTCTAGCTCTTCAGGAGATTGCTCCCATGTTAATAAGAAGTCTTTTTGATGTAGCTCAGATTTAAGTGCGTTGATTTCCTTGATAAGCTCATTGATATTTTTCATTATATATTCCTAATTCGTTAATATTTGTATCCAAAAGTATTGTTTCTTGTATCTAAATCTTTCATGGGATTGTTGCGTTTGATTACATATATCCAAGAAGTATGCCAAGAATGCATAATTTTTTAATCTCATAAAAATCAATTAGTTAACAATCCCATATAAAATAACTATCATTTCTCTTCTCTTTTCATCTCAGTGATAGTGACCAAAATGA
>NZ_JAKJSQ010000083.1:0-14162 GCF_050337105.1 Aliivibrio kagoshimensis | reverse complement strand
GGATATGAGAGTGCAAACTTTGTACCTATGATCGTCAGTGTTGTCAATTTATGTACGCTTTTGTGTGCGCTTGTTAAGAGTTTTTATCAGTAGGTAGTTAAAAATCAGTGTTGTGATGTAAGTTTTGTTAAGGTAATTGTAATTGTATGTTGAGCATCGTATACTTTCTGAGGTTCTCTTATTTACCCTTGTTGTATCTAGCTTTGAACATGTGTTCGATAATTCTTATGAACAATGAAATTGCAAGGTAACGTTGAATATTTTCATTGAATGTAGCCAATGAAAGTTACAAAAATGTTAATTTTGGACGAATAAGTGTGAAAAAGAGAGTACAAAAACAATAATTAAGCTCAATGGAGCTGAGTGAGCAATTGTGAACGCAAAGAAGTCTAGACCCGTTAACCTCGACCTACGGACCATTCGCTTTCCTTTAACAGCGACTGCGTCAATTATCCACCGTATTTCCGGTGTGATTACATTCATTTCAATCGGCATCCTTTTATGGTTGCTTAATCTTTCATTATCTTCTCCTATTGGATTTGCGAAAGCCGCTGACATCATGGATGGCTTTATCGTAACCTTCATTATGTGGGGAATCTTAACAGCCCTTGCCTATCACATTGTTGTCGGTGTTCGACATCTGATGATGGACCTTGGCTATTTTGAAGAACTGGAATCTGGTGAGTTAAGTGCGAAAATCGCTTTTGTCATCACTGCTGTTCTATCTGTCTTAGCAGGAGTATTAGTATGGTAGCTTCAGTCTCTTCTCTTGGTCGTAATGGCATTCATGACTTTGTCTTGATCCGTGCTACTGCGATTATCCTTACCCTCTACACATTTTATATTGTTGGTTTTTGTGCTTTTGGCCCTGAACTAACGTATTTGTCTTGGACCAACTTTTTCAGCGGAACGTGCACTAAAGTGTTCACTATGCTGGCATTGGTCTCAATACTTATTCACGCTTGGATTGGAATGTGGCAAGTCTTAACTGATTACGTAAAACCTGTGTTATTACGTAGCATTATTCAGTTAGTGATTGTTGTAACTCTATTCTCTTATTTCTTTTCTGGCCTAATTACTGTGTGGGGTGCGTAAGTGAGCATTGCAGTTCGTGAATTTGACGCCGTAGTAATCGGCGCGGGTGGTGCAGGCATGCGTGCAGCACTACAAATCTCAGAGCAGGGTTTATCTTGTGCTCTTCTTTCAAAAGTTTTCCCAACTCGTTCTCATACTGTGTCTGCTCAAGGTGGAATTACCGTTGCACTAGGTAATGCGCATGAAGACCATTGGGAACAGCACATGTACGATACGGTAAAAGGTTCTGATTACATCGGTGACCAAGACGCAATCGAATACATGTGTAAAAATGGACCAGAATCGGTGATTGAACTTGAAAAAATGGGTCTTCCATTTTCTCGTTTCGATAATGGTTCAATTTACCAGCGTCCATTTGGTGGTCAATCAAAGAACTTTGGTGGTGAGCAAGCAGCACGTACCGCAGCAGCGGCAGACCGTACAGGTCATGCGTTATTGCACACGCTTTATCAGCAAAATATCAAACATAAAACGACCATTTTCTCTGAATGGTATGCATTAGATATGGTTAAAAACCAAGATGGTGCCATTTTAGGTTGTACTGCTCTATGTATGGAAACGGGTGAAATTTGCTACTTCAAAGCAAAAGCAACCATCCTTGCAACGGGTGGTGCCGGTCGAATCTACTCCTCAACTACAAACGCCCACATTAATACTGGTGACGGTGTTGGTATGGCGCTGCGCGCGGGTGTTCCTATGCAGGACATCGAAATGTGGCAGTTCCACCCAACGGGTATCGCTGGTGCCGGTGTATTGGTGACTGAAGGTTGTCGTGGAGAAGGGGGGTATCTTCTTAATAAAGATGGCGAACGCTTCATGGAACGCTACGCACCAAATGCGAAAGATTTAGCGGGCCGTGATGTTGTTGCTCGTTCAATGATGGTCGAGATTCGTGAAGGTCGTGGTTGTGATGGTCCTTGGGGTCCACACATTAAACTCAAACTGGACCACTTAGGTAAAGATGTGCTTGAGTCGCGATTACCGGGTGTTTGTGAACTGTCTCGAACGTTCGCACACGTTGACCCTGTTAAAGAACCAATTCCAGTGATTCCAACTTGTCATTATATGATGGGTGGGGTTCCGACTCAGGTTTCTGGTCAAGCGATTCGTCAAAACAGTGCTGGGCAAGATGAAGAGATCCAAGGGCTATTTGCTTGTGGTGAAATTGCCTCAGTATCAGTACATGGTGCCAACCGTTTAGGTGGCAACTCACTGCTTGATTTAGTGGTATTTGGTCGCGCAACTGGACTTCATTTAGGTGATACTCTTGCTGCTCAATCAGAAGCTCGCCCTGCAACGGAATCTGACATTGAAGCTTCTCTAGCTCGTGTTAACCGTTGGAACAGTACACCAAAAGGTGAAGACCCAGTTCAAATTCGTAAAGACCTTCAGAGCTGTATGCAGAATAACTTCTCGGTATTCCGTGAAGGTGATGCAATGGCGAAAGGTCTTGAAGAGCTTAAAGTCATTCGTGACCGTTTGAAGGTTGCTCGTCTTGATGATAACTCTTCAGAGTTCAATACTCAGCGTGTTGAGTGTTTAGAGCTTGATAACTTGATGGAAACGGCTTTTGCTACTGCCGTTGCAGCAAACTTCCGTACTGAAAGTCGTGGTGCGCATGCGCGCTTTGATTTCCCTGACCGTGATGATGCTAATTGGTTATGCCACTCAATTTACAACCCTGAGACAGAAGCGATGTCGAAGCGTGATGTAAATATGGAACCAATTCATCGTGAAGCTTTCCCTCCGAAAGCTCGTACATACTAAGGGGAGTTGATATGAAACTTAATTTTTCAATTTATCGCTACAATCCAGATGTCGATAATGCCCCTCATATGAAAGCGTATACGCTTGAGGTAGAGGAAGGCTCTGACATGATGGTGTTGGATGCCATGATCTTACTGAAAGAGCAAGACTCAACGCTTTCATTCCGTCGCTCATGCCGTGAAGGAGTGTGTGGGTCGGATGGTATTAACATGAACGGTAAAAATGGACTGGCGTGTATTACACCATTGTCTGATTTGATGGGTGGAAAAGAGATTATTATCCGTCCACTACCAGGTTTACCAGTGGTTCGTGATCTTATCGTCGATATGGAACAGTTTTACCAAAACTATGAGCGCGTTAAGCCATTCCTACAAAATGATGATGCAATGCCACCATCAAGAGAGAATCTACAATCGCCTGATGAAAGGGCGCATTTAGATGGTTTGTATGAATGTATTATGTGTGCATGTTGCACAACATCTTGCCCGTCTTTCTGGTGGAATCCTGACAAGTTTATTGGTCCTGCAGGGCTGCTTGCAGCATATCGTTGGTTAATTGACAGCAGAGATACTGCAACAGAAGAACGTTTATCTGATCTAGACGACGCTTTTAGTGTTTTTCGTTGTCATGGAATCATGAATTGTGTAAGTGTTTGTCCTAAGGGGCTAAACCCGACTAAAGCGATCGGTCATATTAAATCGATGTTGCTTAAACGTGCAGTGTAGGATTGAAACAAAATTGTAAATTTCCGGCTTGAAAGAGCCGGAATACCAGCCCGACGGATGTTGGGGATATAGTGAAATTACTGGATAAGGGAAAATAATGCAGAACGGCGTGATGAAGGCGTGGCTCGAGTCTTCACACTTGGCTGGCGCCAATGCAACTTATGTAGAGGAACTCTACGAACTCTATCTCAGTGACCCGGAAATAGTCGGTGATGAATGGAAAGCGGTATTCGACAATTTGCCTGTTGAAAAAACAGACGTTGTTGATCAAGCTCATTCACCAGTAAGAGAATATTTCCGTCGTCTAGCGAAAGAGACAAAGCATTTAACTGCCCAAGTTAGTGATCCGGATATTGATGCCAAACAGGTAAAGGTCTTACAGCTGATCAATGCCTACCGTTTCCGTGGACACCAAAATGCAAACTTAGATCCATTAGGTTTGTGGGAACGTGAAAAAGTACAGGAATTGGACCCGTCGTACCACTCCTTAACACAAGAGGACCTTGAAGAGACCTTCAATGTCGGTTCTTTTGCTTTAGGGCAAGATACGATGAAGTTGGCTGATTTGCATGTCGCACTGAAGAACACTTATTGTGGTTCGGTTGGTGCTGAGTATATGCATATCACCAATACAGATGAAAAACGTTGGATTCAACAACGCTTAGAGTCTGTAGCTGGTAAACCAAAATTTAGCAGTGAAGAGAAACATAACTTCTTAGAAGAGTTGACCGCAGCAGAAGGGCTTGAGCGCTATTTAGGGGCTAAATTCCCAGGTGCAAAACGTTTCTCATTAGAGGGCGGTGATGCAATGGTTCCTATGGTTAAGGAACTCATTCGTCAAGCTGGTACAAATGGTGGTCGTGAAATCGTAATTGGTATGGCTCACCGTGGTCGTCTCAACATGTTAGTCAATGTTTTAGGTAAAAAACCTCAAGATCTCTTTGATGAGTTTGCTGGAAAAAAACATGACGATACATGGGGCACCGGTGATGTAAAATATCACCAAGGTTTCTCTGCTGATTTCGCAACACCCGGTGGTGATGTCCACTTAGTGCTTGCCTTTAACCCATCCCATTTAGAAATCGTTAACCCTGTGGTTATTGGTTCGGTGCGTGCTCGTCAAGACCGATTGAATGATGCCACCGGCAATAAAGTAATCCCTATCACTATTCATGGTGATTCTGCAATCGCAGGTCAAGGTGTTGTGGCTGAAACATTTAATATGTCTCAAGCTCGTGGTTATCAAGTTGGCGGTACTATCCGTATCGTTATTAATAACCAAATCGGTTTCACTACTTCAAACCCACTGGACATGCGCTCTACTCAGTACTGTACTGATATTGCAAAAATGGTTCAGGCTCCAATACTCCACGTAAATGCAGACGACCCAGAAGCGGTTGCTTTTGTTACTCGTATTGCACTCGACTATCGCAATGAATTCAAACGTGATGTTGTTATTGATTTAGTGTGTTACCGCCGCCATGGTCATAACGAAGCTGATGAACCTAACGCAACACAGCCTCTGATGTATCAAAAAATCAAAAAGCACCCAACTCCTCGTAAGTTGTATGCTGATGTACTGATTGATAAAAAAGAGATTGAATCGGAGATAGCGACTCAGCTTATCAATGAATACCGTGATGCATTAGATCATGGTGAAGTCGTTGTTAAAGAGTGGCGTCCAATGACACTGCATAGCTCAGATTGGTCACCGTATATTGGCCATGAGTGGGATATGGAGTGGAGTAATCAATTTGATAAAGATCGACTCCTTGAATTAGGAAAACGTGTTTGTCAGTATCCAGACAGTCATAAACTGCACAGTCGAGTCAATAAGCTCTATAACGACAGAAATTTGATGTTATCGGGTGAGAAAGAGATTGACTGGGGCATGGCAGAGACACTGGCGTACGCTACCTTGGTTGATGACGGTAATCGTATTCGAATTACTGGCCAAGATTCAGGTCGTGGTACCTTCTTCCACCGTCATGCTGTTTTACACAATCAAAGTGATGCGAGTACATACGTTCCTTTGTGTAATCTACATGATAAGCAAGCCCCCTTTGAAGTCTATGACTCAGTGCTGTCTGAAGCGGCTGTTTTGGCGTTTGAATATGGTTATTCAACCACAGAACCTGGTGGCCTAACTATCTGGGAAGCGCAGTTTGGTGATTTTGCCAATGGTGCTCAAGTGGTTATTGACCAATTTATCTCATCAGGCGAACAGAAGTGGGGCCGCATGTGTGGGCTTACTCTACTGCTTCCTCATGGGTATGAAGGTCAAGGACCAGAGCACTCTTCAGCACGACTAGAGCGTTACCTGCAGTTGTGTGCTGAGCAGAATATGCAAGTGATTGTTCCATCGACACCTGCGCAGGTGTATCACATGATTCGTCGCCAAGTTGTCCGCCCTATGCGCCGACCACTTGTTGTAATGTCTCCGAAGTCATTACTAAGACATCCATTGTGTACCTCTACTTTTGAAGATTTAGCAGAAGGTACGTTCCAACCTGCTATTCCAGAAGTGGATACACTAGACCCTGCAAAAGTGAAACGTGTTGTCCTCTGTTCAGGTAAAGTTTATTACGATTTGCTGGATCAGCGCCGTAAGAATGAACAAACAGATGTTGCTATCGTTCGTATTGAACAGTTATATCCTTTCCCTAAAGAGGATGTTCAAGCGGCCATTGCTCCGTATACCAATGTGACTGATTTTGTATGGTGTCAAGAAGAGCCTCAGAACCAAGGTGCATGGTATTCAAGCCAACACAACTTCCGATTTGCATTGCCTGTTGATACGACCCTGACATATGCAGGTCGTCCAGCTTCGGCTTCACCGGCTGTAGGTTACATGTCGGTACACTTGAAACAACAGAAAGCGTTAATTGAAGACGCATTGACTCTAGATTAAGAGCTAGAAATAAAGGACTGACTGACATGACAATCGAAATTCTGGTTCCAGATTTACCTGAATCCGTTGCAGACGCGACGGTAGCAACTTGGCACAAACAGCCTGGTGACTTTGTTGAACGTGATGAAGTATTAGTTGATATCGAAACTGATAAAGTAGTACTTGAAGTTCCAGCACCTGAAGCAGGCGTTTTAGAAGCAATCGTAGAAGAAGAAGGCGCAACCGTTCTTTCAAAGCAATTGCTGGCTAAAATTAAGCCGGGTGCTGTCGCTGGTGAGCCAACGAAAGATACCACGACAGAAGCAGAAGCTTCACCAGTTAAACGTAATACGGCCTCTATGTCGGATGAGAGCAGTGATGCGTTAAGCCCTGCTGTACGCCGCCTTCTAGGTGAACACGACCTTCAGCCAAGCCAAGTTAAAGGCACTGGTGTTGGTGGTCGCATCACTCGTGAAGATATTGAAGCTCATCTTAAAAATGCTAAAGCAGTACCAGCAGCAGCGCCAGCCGCTGTTGAACAAGCGCCATTAGCAAGTCGTAGTCAAAAGCGTGTTCCTATGACTCGCCTTCGTAAGACCATTGCCAATCGTCTACTCGAAGCGAAAAATACAACCGCAATGCTAACGACGTTTAACGAAGTGAACATGAAACCTATCATGGAACTTCGTAAACAGTATCAAGAGCAGTTTGAAAAGCGTCACGATACGCGTTTAGGCTTTATGTCTTTCTATGTGAAAGCAGTTACAGAAGCCCTTAAACGTTACCCTGAAGTGAACGCGTCAATTGATGGTACTGATATTGTTTACCATAATTACTTTGATATTAGCATGGCGGTTTCAACCCCGCGTGGTCTAGTGACACCAGTCCTTAAAGACTGCGATTCACTGGGTTTTGCCGATATCGAAAAAGGAATCAAAGCATTAGCGATCAAAGGCCGTGATGGCAAATTGACTGTTGATGAGCTTATTGGTGGTAATTTTACCATTACCAACGGTGGCGTATTTGGTTCACTAATGTCGACTCCAATCATCAATCCACCTCAAGCGGCAATTTTGGGAATGCATAAAATCCAAGATCGTCCAATGGCGGTAAACGGTAAAGTTGAAATATTACCGATGATGTACTTAGCTTTATCTTACGACCATCGTTTAATTGATGGACGTGAATCAGTTGGCTTCCTAGTGACAATTAAGGAACTATTGGAAGATCCAGCTCGTCTACTTCTAGACGTATAATTGATGGAGTCGGGTGTCATAACGACATCCGACTTTTTAATATTATAAAGATAGAAAAGACATGCGCCAATGCAACAACGTTTCAAGCCCGAATGAGTATAGACTCCGTAGAGAGTCTTATGGATATAGTCTTCCCTATAAATGGGAAAAAAATAAATGGATAGAACATCATGAATCTGCATGAATATCAGGCAAAACAGCTTTTTGCTGAGTACGGTTTGCCAGTACCAGAAGGTTACGCATGTGACACCCCACAAGAAGCTGCAGAAGCTGCAAGCAAAATAGGTGGCGAAAAGTGGGTTATCAAATGTCAAGTGCACGCTGGTGGACGCGGTAAAGCGGGTGGCGTTGAGCTACACGATACTAAAGAAGGCCTTCGCGAGTTTGCTCAAAAGTGGCTAGGTAAAAACCTTGTTACTTACCAAACAGATGCAGCTGGTCAGCCAGTAACAAAAATTCTTGTTGAAGAAGCATCAAGCATTGCTAACGAACTGTACCTTGGTGCAGTTGTTGACCGTGGATCACGTCGTATCGTATTCATGGCATCAACAGAAGGCGGTGTTGAAATTGAAAAAGTTGCAGAAGAGACGCCTGAACTGATTCATAAAGCGGCTATCGATCCACTCGTAGGCCCACAAGCTTACCAAGGTCGTGAGCTTGCATTCAAACTTGGTCTTAAAGGCGATCAAATCAAACAATTCACTAAGATCTTCATGGGTCTAGCGGATATGTTTGCCCAGTACGATATGGCGCTACTAGAGATTAACCCGCTGGTTATTACGGGTGACGATAAACTGGTTTGTCTTGACGGAAAAATCAACATTGATTCAAATGCAATGTACCGTCAGCCTAAGCTACGTGAAATGCACGATCCATCTCAAGAAGATGAGCGTGAAGCACATGCAGCACAGTGGGAACTAAACTACGTAGCACTTGATGGAAACATTGGTTGTATGGTTAACGGTGCCGGTCTGGCGATGGGTACCATGGATATCGTGAACCTTCACGGTGGCCAACCTGCTAACTTCCTTGATGTTGGCGGCGGTGCAACGAAAGAGCGTGTTACTGAAGCGTTCAAGATCATCCTTTCTGATGATAACGTTAAAGCTGTATTTGTTAATATTTTCGGTGGCATTGTACGTTGTGACTTGATTGCTGAAGGTGTTATCGGTGCGATTGCTGAAGTTGGCGTTAAAGTCCCTGTTGTGGTTCGCCTTGAAGGTAACAATGCAGAGCTTGGTGCTAAGAAACTGGCTGAAAGTGGTCTAAATATTATTGCTGCGACTTCCCTAACTGAAGCTGCTGAAAAAGTTGTTGCTGCTGCGGAGGGCAAATAATGTCTGTATTAATCAATAAAGATACAAAAGTAATTTGTCAGGGTTTCACTGGCGGTCAAGGAACTTTCCACTCAGAGCAAGCGATCGATTACGGAACGCAAATGGTCGGTGGTGTTTCTCCAGGTAAAGGCGGTACTACACACCTTGGTCTTCCTGTCTTTAATACAGTAAGCGAAGCCGTAGAGAAAACTGGCGCAACAGCAACGGTAATCTACGTACCTGCAGCATTTTGTAAAGATGCCATTCTTGAAGCGATTGATGCTGGTATTCAGATCATCATTACCATCACTGAAGGCATCCCAACGCTAGATATGTTAGACGTTAAAGTTCGTCTAGACGAGTCTGGTGTGCGTATGATTGGTCCAAACTGCCCAGGTGTTATCACTCCTGATCAGTGTAAGATTGGTATCATGCCTGGTCACATCCATAAAGCAGGTAAAGTGGGTATTGTTTCACGCTCTGGAACCCTGACTTATGAAGCGGTTAAGCAGACCACGGATGAAGGTTTTGGTCAGTCTACTTGTGTTGGTATTGGTGGTGATCCAATTCCTGGCTCTAACTTTATCGATATCTTAGATATGTTCGAAAAAGATCCAGCAACTGAAGCTATCGTGATGATCGGTGAGATTGGCGGAACGGCTGAAGAAGAAGCGGCTGAATACATTAAAGCAAATGTAACGAAACCAGTGGTTTCTTACATTGCGGGTGTTACTGCTCCTCCAGGTAAGCGCATGGGTCATGCTGGTGCAATTATCTCTGGTGGTAAAGGTACTGCAGAAGATAAATTTGCGGCATTAGAAGCTGCAGGTGTTAAAACAGTTAAGAGCCTTGCTGACATTGGTAAAGGTCTTCGTGAGATTACTGGTTGGTAAGCACTACGCTTAATCAATATTAACCACGATAAAGCCGAGTTAATGAAAATTAGCTCGGCTTTTTTATCAATTAATGTGCCTTATTGCTTAAGCGTTTTCGCTTGGCTTAGCATAAAGAGAAATGCACTACTTACTACGACAGAAGGGCCTGCTGGGGTATCGAAGTTCCAAGATAGCGCCAAACCCATAGTGACCGAGATACAACCGATGATCGAGGCAATGTAGGCCATCTGTTCAGGGCTAGAGGCAAAACGTCGAGCCGTAGCCGCAGGAATAATCAACAGAGAAGTGATGATCAAAGCGCCGACAAATTTCATCGAGATAGCAATAACCAAACCGACCATTAACATGAGTAATAGCCGCATTAATCCCACATTTACCCCCTCAACGTGCGCCAACTCTTCATTGACGGTTGAAGAAAGTAGTGGGCGCCAAATAAAGAGTAATAATCCTAAAACGACCAATACCCCTGAATAGATATAGAGTAAATCTGTGGTGTTTACGGCAAGAAGATCACCAAACAGATAGGACATTAAATCGACTCGAACATTGTCTAAAAAGCTGACGGCAACTAACCCGAGAGAGAGAGAACTATGTGCAAGAATACCAAGTAGTGTATCCGTCGCGACTAGCTTCTGGCGTTGCAAGGCAACGAGAATCAAAGCAATGGCGATACAGCACACAATTAAAGCTAAATTGAGATTGATATCAAATAAGAAACCTAAGGATAAGCCAAGTAGAGAAGCGTGCGCTAACGTATCTCCGAAATAGGCCATTTTTCGCCACACTACAAAAGATCCTAGGGGACCTGCGAGTAGGGCGATACCTATTCCAGATAAAAACGCAGGTAATAAAAACTCAATCATGGTGATGACCTTTATGATGACAAGAGTGCTCGACAGGGCTACCAGAGAGATCGTGTTCATGCTGGTGATTATGGTGATAAAAGGCTAGTTGCTGCTCATTAGGCCCAAACAGTTCGATATAAGATGGGTGTTTGGAAATAGATTCAGGAGCTCCTGAACAACAGATGTGCTGTTGAAGGCAGATCACTTCATCAGTTTTTGCCATGACTAAATGAAGATCATGAGAGACCATAAAAATGGCACAATTAAATCGATTCCTTAACGATTCAATCAAACTGTATAAGCCAATTTGGCCTTGAACATCAACCCCTTGAGCTGGTTCATCTAAAACCAACAAATCAGGGCGTTGCAGGAGCGCTCTTGCTAGCAGAACTCGTTGATTTTCTCCACCAGACAGACTGTGCATATTGGAGCTTTGAAGGTGTTCAGCTTGCACTAACTTCAATGCATCAAAACGTTCTTGCCTGCTGTATTTACCCGCCATTTTCAAAAAATAATCAACGTTTAAAGGGAGCGAGTCGTTAAGTACTAATTTTTGTGGAACATAACCAATCCGCAGATTATCGGCACGTATTAACTCCCCAGAGGTGGGCTTTTGCAGTCCTAGGAGGGTCTTAACTAATGTCGACTTACCAGCGCCATTAGGTCCAATTACAGTGGTGATTTTCTTTCTGCATAGCGTCAAAGAGATGGAGTGTAATACCTCTTTATCGCCAAAACGGACACCGATATTCTTTAGTTCAATTAAATTTTGCATGTTTAGTAATATTCATTTGCAAATACCAATTGTTATAATATAACATTTACCATATCGATAGCCATTATTTCTGAGTTGAAAATGAAAAAAACTAGTATCAAGTTACTATGGACAACGGCTCTGCTCTTGTTTGCTCATCAAAGTGTCGCAATCAACGTTGTGACCTCTGTAAAACCGATCCATTTAATTACCCAAGAGATAACAGCTGGTGTAGCAGATTCATCCTATATCATCTCAGCTGGCGCTTCACCGCACGACTATGCGTTAAGGCCGTCGGATATTAAGCGTATTAAGCGTGCTGATCTTGTTATTTGGTTTGGTGATGACCTTGAACCTTTTCTGGAAAAAGTATTAGAAGACAAAACCAATATACTGACACTAAGCCAGCTTAGTTCGATTGATTTTCGATCATATCAAACAGGACATGATGAGGAGGGGCACGACCACCATGGTCATGATCACCACGGGTTAGACCCACACTTTTGGTTAGGCCCCTATCAAGTAAAAGCTGTCGCAAAAAAGATAACCGATAAATTGATTCAATTAGATCCATTGCACCGCAGTGAATATCAGTCTAATCTTAGCCGCTTCCAAGTCAGTGTCGATAATGCAATTGAACAGATAACAGCAGATTTAGCCGCTATTCAAGGACACGGTTATTTTGTATTTCATGACGCATATGGCTATTTTGAAGAGACGTTCGGTCTTAACAATCTAGGTCACTTCACCGTTAGCCCAGATCGAAAGCCTGGCGCTAAAACACTGATTGGGATTCGTAATAAATTAAAAGCGGATAACGTATATTGTGTTTTTTCTGAACCTCAGTTCAACCCATCGGTTATAGAGTCGGTGACTAGAGGAACCGATGTTGGTAGAGGGAAACTGGATCCTTTGGCAACAGAAGTAGAAGAAAAGCCAGGTGCTTACGCTGAATTTATTAGTGGATTAGGTCGAGAATTTGAGCGTTGTTTAACCAAATGAACCAACTAAAAACGGCTGTCGCGTCCTTTGGGCGCTTAGCTAAACATTACCAATTTTTATTTCTACTGTTGCCACTTCTAACACTGTCTTTATTAATCGGATTACCAGGTGCAATTCAACAATCTAACGAGATAAGTCATCGACAGCAGTTAGTGCTCAGTGAAGCGAAGCTTCAACTGTTATCCGATAAAAATAGTGAGCCGATGGGAGTTGCTATTGATAATGAAGATCCTGCCTTTTCTACTCCTAATGATGCGCTTTCAGAACAGTTAGATGCAGACACTCAACCTGTTCACACCCATGTTGTTGCAAAAGGAGAGACACTGGGGGCTATTTTTCAACAATACGGATTACCCATGGCTGATATGTATGCCCTATTAGCTGTGGATAATTCAGCGGCGAATATTAGGGTCGGGCAAGAGATTGAATGGCAACAATCGGAAAAGGGAAAGTTATCTGAGTTACTTATTCAACGCAGTATCAAAATATCTCACATCTACAAGTGGACAGGCTCGCATTACAAATACAGTTCATTGGAGAAGCAGGGGGAAATGCGACCGGTATTACTTACCGGCCAAGTAAGAAATAATTTTTATAACTCTGCCCGCGCTGCTGGTTTGAGCCCTAATCAAATTCAATCATTAGTCAAAGAGCTACAGTGGACGTTTGATTTTGGAAAGCAATCACGCAATGGTGACCGTTTTGCCATTGAGTTAACCAAAGAGTTTATTGCTGGGAAAGCGGTCTCTGCGGGAGAGATCAGTGCAGCACTCTACGTAGGCAGAGATGAAGAGGTGGCGGCGATTAAATATCAGGATGGTCACTTTTATGATGTTAAAGGGGCAAGTGTCAATCGGGCGATTGAACGATTTCCCACTGAAAAACAGTATCGAATTAGTTCAAAGTTTAATCCCTACCGTTTACACCCCATCACAGGGAAAGTCGCTCCACACAATGGAACGGACTTTGCCACCCCTGTTGGAACATCTGTTTTCGCCACTGGGAATGGCGTAGTTGTTAAATCACAATTTCACTCTTTAGCTGGTAACTATGTGGTGGTTAAATATGGTCGAGACTACATGGCGCGTTATCTGCATTTGAGTCAAAGATTAGTGCATAAAGGTGACAAAATCAGAATAGGGCAGAAAATTGCGTTATCGGGTAACAGTGGTCGCTCCACAGGACCGCACCTGCATTACGAGCTGATAAAAAATGGCCGTGCTGTTGATTCGATGAAAGTACCTTTACCCCATGCAGAACCGGTTCCTAAAGCGGATAGATCTGAATTCACTGAGAGAGCGAATGCCGTCGTTGATTCATTACGAGCTCAATTGTAGAGGTGAAAAAAAGGCAAAAAAAACGTGATATAGCCGGGGGGACCATATCACGGGTGCAACGACACCTTTGCTTGCTGCTAGGTGGTGCTTAGAGAAGTATGCACCACCTTGTAGAACCTTTTTTATCTTTCAATTAAATGCAACCAATTGGTTACATACTCATGCATTTGACCGCTTTTTATTCTACAAAATCTTAATATCTTATTTATAACTTACTCTTGGCATTTTTTTTATAACTTGCTCGACATTTTTATCAATTGAGTTATCGCTCAAAATATC